>NZ_CDRJTB010000006.1:0-146839 GCF_976954365.1 Paenibacillus sp. Marseille-Q9583 | reverse complement strand
ATCATGACATATATCGGCATACAATAGAAAAAAATTTAATGATGTTGTTTCATCTCCGAGGGCATTCTAGCACATAGAGCAATTAACTCATGTGAAAAAAATCACTTAAAAAATTAAATGTTTAATTTATACATTGATTGTATCAAATTTTAAAGGATTTGAATACCTTTTTTTAAACTATTATTTGACAAATTGTGACTTTCTATAGATTAGGTAAGATTCATGGCGAATAGGACAGGGTAATGTAACGATAACACAGGATAGTATTCTACCCTACTTAATTCAGCTAAGGAGATGAGCTTATAATGGACAACAATGTGTTTAAAGGAAAATGGAAACAGCTCAAAGGCGAGGCCAAAAAGCAATGGGGCAAGCTTACGGATGACGATCTTGATGTGATTGATGGTGAAAAGGATAAGTTGGTAGGTAAACTACAAGAGCGTTATGGCCATTCGAAAGAAGACGCGGAAAAAGAGTATCAAAGCTGGGGACGTTCCTACCGCGATTAATTCAAAATAGCTTATACTCTCAGTGCCCAAATATAAAATGCATAGGAAGAGCGCAAATCGTATACGATTTGCGCTCTTCCTATGCAACAATTAGGTGTGCGAAGGTTAAGCTATGGTATTATTGTGAGATGAAATCTGTAATTTATCTTGTGCAGGCAGGAGCAAAACTATGGGGTACCTTAAAATATTTTTCGGGAATACCGCAATTCTTATAGCCGTGGCCTATTTGGCTAATCTGATCTATAAACATACCATTTCAAATGCAAGTGTAGGAATAAAGAAGGCGAGCTGGGTGATCCTGGCGATCTTTGCTGGTTGGATCAGTACTCTTTTTGGTTATAATCTGGACGACCATGTGATCTTTGATTTGCGGTTTGTACCTTTAATCATCTCGACGCTGGCATATCCTAGACCCATCACACTTATATTGATCGGTATAGGGACGGGGCTTACAAGGTTAACTTTTGGAGTGACAGAGGCAGCAGTTGCAGGAATGCTAAATCTTTTTATTCTGGGAGTTATTTGCGCGGCGCTTAGCTACTGGGTGAGACGCTCAACCCTCAGTATTGTGAATCAAGGTCTGATCGTTATTCTAATCGTTAATCTTATGAATGCCATAAACATTATGGCGTTAGGCGTTATCCCTGTGGAAGAGTACATAAGAGAGATTATGCCAATTACGTTCCCTGCTGGGCTAATTTTAAGTATTTTGTTCTCATTAATTATCCGTGATTTTCAACTCGGTCTTCTAAGGAATGAACAGATCCAGCATGCTAACGAACAGTTGTCTGCTCAGACTGAAGAATTACATAAGAACAAGCTTAATCTTGAAGAGCGTGCTAATCAGTTAATGATGGCGTCTCAATTCAAGTCGGAATTTCTAGCCAATATGTCACATGAGCTTAGAACTCCACTGAATAGCATCATTAATTTATCGCAATTAATTGAAGAAAATGATGATTTGCTTACGGAAGCAGAAATAAGAGAGTATGTAGCCATTATCCATCGTTCGGGTGATGAATTATTGATGATCATCAGCGATATTCTGGATTTATCCAAGGTGGAGGCAGGTCGATTAGATATTATAAATGAAGAATTAAATGTTAGCGAGATCCCAGATTTGCTGGCAATGCAATTCGCTGTGACGGCCAAACAAAAAGGGCTGGATTTTAATATCTACATGGATGAGAATGTCCCTCCAATGATTCATTCCGATCCACATCGCGTGCAGCAAATTTTGCGTAATTTGCTCTCAAATGCTTTTAAATTTACAGAGACGGGTTACGTATCGCTGCATATCCACGAGCAGGAAGGTGGGGAAGCGGATGCCGTGCAACACTGGCTTGTATTTGATGTGGAGGATAGTGGCATAGGAATCACGCCGGAGAAGCATGCCATGATCTTTGAAGCCTTTCAACAGGCAGATAGAACGACTAGCCGGAAATATGGTGGAACAGGACTAGGACTTTCTATTAGTAATGACTTGGCCAGATTGCTCGGCGGATTCATTTCTATGGAGAGTGAGGAAGAGAAGGGGAGTCGGTTTTCGCTTTATTTACCCCTTGAAGTGGATAGTGAGTAAAGCTCCAATATTATTTGGTGATTTGGCGTATTGACAGTAGATTGATGCGGAGTAGAATGAAGCCAATGCCGCATCAAAGGAGTGTTACCGCCTCTATGGACAACATGGAAAATAAGCATAAGGTTACGGTTTCAAAACGTGTTCGTAAACCTTCAGTGCATCGAAGAAATTTGCGTATAGCTACGCTGGAAGGTGTGCCGTCAACTATTTTTCAGGTACTGCTGCAAGGGCAGTTCCTAACAGGATTCCTACTATATTTAGGAGCTTCCTCTAGTCAAATTGGATTTGTGCTAGCGCTTACTACATTAGTTAATGTGGCACAGATTGGTGTAGCCTTTCTGATTCAGAAGCTGCCAAGTCGCAAATGGGCTATGGTTACTTTTATCGGTTTGCATAGGATACTTTGGGGTTCTACGGGACTAATCCCGTTTATTTTCCCTAAAGAATATTGGGTCATTGCATTTATTGCTTTATATACTACTGCTTTTATTGCCAATACTGCTGGTGGTGTGCTGTGGAGCTCTGTGATTAGTGATCTAGTTCCCGCACGGGTACGTGGACGTTATTTTGGGATTCGTAACACTGTCCTGAATGCGCTTGGAAGTTTGGTTATGTATGGCGGAGGTATTATTCTGGACCGTTATCCCGGGGGTCATGGTTTTCTGATTCTATATATTGTTGTGTGGATCTTCTCGATATCGAATGTCGTAGTATTCTTTTTTTATCCGGATGTACCGTTCGAGAAATCAGAAGAGCATAAATTTTTGCCCATGTTTAAGAAACCGCTTAAAGATACATTATTTATGAAGTCAACCTTGTTTTTGGCTGCTTGGCTGTTGTTGCAGAACCTAACGGTTCCGCTATACTCTTATGTCATGTTGCAGTTACTTCATATTAATTATGAAACGTTGTCATTGCTTAATGTGTCCCAGACCGTGTTTATGATGGCTAGCTTCTACGTTTGGGGCAATCTAAATGCGAAATACAGCAATAAGCGACTGTTATTCTTTACTTTGCCGATTATTGCGCTGTCCTCATTGATGTGGGGACTCTTGTCTGTGATGCCGATGCTGGTGGTCTTATTTGCGGCACATATCGTTTTTGGTGTTGGTGTAGGCGGTTTCAACCAGCTGGCCTTTAACTTTATTATTGGAGACACGCCGAAAAAAGAACGTCCGATGTATATGGCCACATATGCGGCGCTTACAGGTTTATCATCCTTTTTTGGCCCGCTTATTGGCGGTCAGCTCTATGAAAAAATTGCGCACTGGCCGCAATGGACTCAGGTATACGGTATGCAGCTAGTGGTAGGGACGCTGATGATTGCACTTGCGTTTCTGCTAGGTCGTCGTATTCTAAAGGACGAATAGAAGTAAAAGGGGGTTATTCCTTGTTAAGAATAGCGATGGTATTAGGTGCCACCGGATTGGTAGGCAAAGCGGTTACGGAGGAATTGTTAAACCGTGATGGCTGGGAAGAAGTAAGGGTGCTTGTACGGACACCGTTAGCCATAGAACATCCTAAGCTTAAACAAATCGTTGTAGATTGGGAGAACCTAAGAAACCATACAGAGTCGTTCGAAGGGGTACATTCCATCTTTTGTTGTTTAGGGACTACGATAAAAAAGGCGGGTTCACAAGAAAAGTTTGAACGAGTCGATCTACACTATCCGCTTGATGCTGCAGCCATAGCGAGAGAACAGGGTGTTAAACAGTTTTTGGTCGTCTCTTCAATAGGGGCAAATGCGAAGTCGCGTAATTTCTACAGTCGGACTAAGGGAAGAGCGGAAGAAGGTTTAACCGCTATTGGATTTCAAGGTATGCATATATTTCGCCCCTCCTTGCTACTAGGCCAACGTGAAGAATTCAGATTAGGGGAGAGAGTCGGAGCTAGTTTGATGAAAGCGCTGGATTTTGTAATGGTGGGTAAGGCGGCTAAATATCGTGCGATACCTGGTACGACAGTCGCAAAAGCTATGGTTAACATTGCGTCTGCGGATACCCATGGATTACATATTTATACGAATGAAGTGATACATGTGATTGGGAAACGCTAAGCTTTCTGGGTCTCTAATAAATTTGCATTAAGATGAGAACAGGACTTACAATGGACAATAAATGATCAGCGCATAATGGAGAGGGGTAGTAAGATGAGCAAAAAACAAGTAGCTACAACAAAAGCACCTGGAGCAATCGGTCCTTATAGTCAAGCTATAACCACGGGTAGCTGGGTATACACTTCAGGACAACTTGGTCTGAATCCGGAAACGGGGAATTTGGTTGAGGGCGTACAGGAACAAGCGCGTCAAGCGCTTAACAATGTACAAGCCATTCTTGAGGAAGCTGGTGCAACACTAGACCATGTAGTAAAGACAACTGTATTCTTAAAGGATATGAATGATTTCGCGGCTGTTAATGAGGTTTATAGCACCTTCTTTAAAGAACCTTATCCTGCCCGCAGTGCTATTGAGGTTGCGCGTCTACCTAAAGACGGACTTGTTGAGATTGAAGCGGTAGCTCGTAAGAAATAAGGGGTTATCCTTTGCACTTTTATTATTTTAAAAAATGGCAGGCTAAGGTGGATAACCTTAGCCTGCCATTTTTATATTAGGATCAGTAACTTCTGTATCTGTTGTACCTACTACGACGCGGTGTAAGCAGTAGCCAGATACTGTAGAGCAACAGGAGCCCTGCTGTAATCAGGCCAGTGATATAGACATTGCTGGCCTCTTTTTGTTCCAAGGCAATCGCGATGAAAGCCCATACGAATACGAGTGGATAGATGCTATCTCGGTAAGGATAGCTGACCACAACCGCAAGCAGAGTCCCCACGCAGAGCATGATAACGGCCCAAGTGCTACCGCTAAGGCCCCAACCTTCCCAATGATTCTTCTCCAGAACAACGCTGACGTTCACGATAGTGGCCACAGAGATCCAGCCAAGGTATATACTGAAGGGTAACTTCACCAGCCAATTCCCACCTGAAGTAGGATTTGCGATCAGGCGTGTTTTTCGATAAATAACAATCAGTGTGATTAACATGAGCACCATAGCGACCAGAGAGAGCTCAATGTATAAATATTGCCAGAGGAAGAGCCAACTCATATTAAAAATACAGCTCAGAACAAACCATATACCAATGGCTTGTATAGAATCCCGAGTGCTTGTATTTGGTCGGAATTGATAAATGACGAAGCCGGCTAAGAGTAGATAAATCAGTGACCAGATGGAGAAAGCGTAACCAGCAGGGGTCAAGTAGGTATGATATTTGTCGGAAATTTCACCGGTGCTGTTTCCACCTAATGGCAAGGTCACTGAGAGTACATTGACAATGATCACACCTAGAAAGAACAGAAGATTCCACCACTTATAAGGATTATAACGTCTCAAAGAATTCACTCCCTAGCTTCTTTTAATAGGGTAATACCTACTTAAAATATACCCGTTTTCAGCACAATTAAGACTATAAATAGAAAATAAATGACTTGTGAGTCACAATGTTCATGGATAGCATGGTAGTGGTGAAGGGTATTTTACGATAGTGGCTAGAACATTAATTAAAAATATGCTGAAATGAATCAAATTCATGGGTGTTTCTACGTACTTCAACTTTATTTGTATAAAAATCTACAGAAAATATGCAGAAACGTTTTTAAATCAGCGCTTTTTCGTATAAGATGAAGAGATGAAGATTCAAGAGCAGATAAGTTTTATCCTAGTTCTTTATCCTTATATTTCTTACAGGAGTGTATCTCATCTCTAAAAGGATGGAGAAACTACTTCTACTTGTATAGCTTCAAAATTTATTTCTCGCGGAAAAGGTTGCAGTTACCACCGGATGGTGGCGGACTGGTTCTTTTTTTGCTTGCTTAAAAGACAGGAGATCACCGATGACTAAGCATCTTTATGCAATATGGTTGGGGGATGTGTTATTTTGCTTCTCTGGCGAAACTTCGGAGCCGAAGGTTGACGCTTGGACCCGAGTGGTGAAGCGGCTGGAGCTGCAGGGAGGAGTTCGCCCTTTTTCGAGTGCTGCCCTGCGGCTCGCAGAAGTGAAATATCCGGCTCCTCCTGTAGAGGGGAAGCCAGCACGGCGTGGATTGCCCGGAAGAACATTCGAAGGGCTCGCCTTAGTCCCTAGCGATGCATTTGAACTGCTTCTGGCATGGGATGAGACGTTATGCCGAGATCAGGGAGTAGAACCTGGCGGCGAATTGCGCTATTGGGCGGCAGCAGCCCGCTTTGCGCTGGAATTGATGGGTACTGGCGGCGTTACGCCAGGAGCCTTGCCCCCACGTCCGGTAGGTTCACGCCGTCGTGGTGGTGAACAGGCAGCAACGGTCTGCTGGTCTCCAGCTTTTCGAAAGCAGGAGGATAAGGAGATCTTTCTGCAGCTGGCGGCGTCCATGCCGGTATTGGCCTTAGGAACGCATATAGCTGAAGCGGGGGATTTATCTTCGAGGGATGAGGCTGGCGCCTATGTGCTTTACTCCTTTATGCAAGCGGTAATGACTGCAGAGATCAAGAAAGTGATTGCGGGTATTGAAAGTGAACTTACCCCTTACAAAGCCAATTATCGCCGGGGTTACTCCCCTTTAACTGAGCTGTGGTGGAATAGTCTTCTTACAGGCAGCCGGGATATACCCGTGCAGGGAACTCAAGCAGAGGTGACAGATCTTCTGGCTATTGTGAATGAGACAGCTGGTAGCGATGTGCCGCAATCGGAACCTGAAGAAGCGCGGAGTGGACAGCTGGGTCTTGGGCTACGTCTGGAGCCCCCTGGAGATAATGACGAAATCTGGCGCTTAACCTTCTGGGCGGAGAACAAGGAAGAAGGGGAATTCTGGATTCCGGCAAAATCGATTTGGAGCAGTAAGGAACGAGAGTTTACGTTATGGGGGAAACGCTATCGCAATATACAGCAGCAGCTTCTTATAGCGCTGGGCCGAGCGGCAAGAATCTCTCCAGACATAGAGCGCGCTCTTTCTATGCCTGCACCTACGGGAGCGGATTTGGAACCAGAGCGTCTTTACTTCTTTTTGAAGGAGACGGTGCAGCAGCTGCGTGAGCGTGGAATAACCGTGCAGATGCCATCGCGCTGGAGCCGTGAAGGACGCCGCCGGATTGGCATGAAAATGAAAATGCAGCCGGTAGTGAGTGGGATTGATAGTCCTGCTCCAGTGGCTCTTGGGATGGAAGAGCTGATTTCATTTCGCATTGAAGCCTCACTTGGGGAGAGTACAATCAGCGAAGAAGAACTAAACGCACTAGTGGAGGCGGGCGTGCCATTTGTACGTTTCCGCGGAGAATGGATTGAGGTAGATCCTAAAGAAATTCGCCAGGTTCTTAGATATATGAAACGCCACGAAAATGGGGAAATGACCGCAGCTGATTGGATGCGTCTAGAGGCTGAAGATGGTGAAGATCGGCTCTGGAAAGGGATGTCGGTCACGGGGATGGAAACATCCGGGCTATTGTCATCGCTGATGCGGGGCGACATATTGCGTAATCTTCCAGTGCGTGCCGTACCTGAAGGTCTGCACGGCACCCTGAGACCTTATCAGGAGCGCGGCTATCAATGGCTCTCCGTTCTCAGTGGTCTGGGATTTGGGGTGTGTCTGGCCGATGACATGGGTCTCGGTAAGACGGTGCAGGTCATTACCTGCCTGCTGGACCGCGCTTTAAGTGCTCCACCTGAAGATAAGCAAGAGCCTGTGCTGATTCTATGCCCAACCTCACTTTTGGGGAACTGGCAGCGGGAATTGCAGCGCTTTGCGCCTTCGCTTAAAGTTCACATTCATCATGGTGGACGCCGAGTGCGGGGGGATAGCTTTTTAGAACTGGCTGCCAGTCATGATATTGTATTGACGACCTATCATTTAGCAGGTCGTGACAGCGAGGATTTAGCGAATGTTCAGTGGTCCACTGTGGTGCTGGATGAAGCTCAGTATATTAAGAATCATCGGACGAAACAGGCGCAAAGTGTGATGAAGCTATCAGCGCCGCATCGCATAGCTATGACGGGGACACCAGTAGAGAACAGACTAGGTGAGTTATGGTCTATTTTTCACTTTTTAAACCCGGGGTATTTGGGAACCTACCATTCCTTCCGGCAGCGTTATGTATCTGGAGAGGGTGGAGAGCGACTAAGGGAATTACATCGCTTGGTATCTCCATTCTTGTTGCGCCGCTTGAAAAGCGATCCGGATATCTCTAAAGATTTACCGGAGAAGCTGGAGCTGAAGTCTTATTGTCCGCTGACGGAAACACAGGCAGTCCTATATCAGGGTGTCGTGGATGAAATGCTTGGCGTGATTGGGGAGAGTAGCGGGATGGCTCGCAGAGGACTCGTGCTGTCTTCTCTAACGAAATTGAAGCAGATTTGTAATCATCCTCAGCTATTCCGCAAAGAAGAAGGCAGGGGTCCACGAAGTGAACATTCCGGTAAAATGGAGGTCATGTTCGAGATTCTGGATAGCATTGCGGAGGTCGGAGAATCTGTGTTGATCTTTACTCAATATGTAGCGATGGGTGAGCTCTTGGTTAGCAAGCTGACTAAGCGTTATGGAACAGCGCCGCTGTTCTTGCACGGCGGAATTCCAAAACGAGAGCGCGACGAGATGGTTCATGATTTTCAAGAGGGAAAAGGCCCATCCTTCTTCGTACTTTCTTTAAAAGCGGGTGGTGTAGGGTTGAACCTTACAAGAGCTAATCATGTCATCCATTACGACCGTTGGTGGAATCCGGCAGTTGAGAATCAGGCGACAGACCGGGCGTTCCGAATTGGTCAGGATAAAAATGTTCAAGTGCATAAGTTGATTTGCCAAGGAACGTTGGAAGAACGTATTGATGAATTGATTGAGCGTAAGAAAAATCTTTCCGAGCAGGTTGTTGGCTCTGGCGAAACATGGTTGACTGAGATGTCCAATCATGAGCTGAAGGAACTTATTGAACTGCAGGATCAGGACTGGATGTAAGACAGATATGAGTGTTACGGAGGGATCGAACAATGAGTGAACGGTTAGAGATGCAGCTGGAAGTTGTGCCTGGATTAGTAAAAGCAGCATGGACGGTGCTACCTGGGAAAGTGACGGGAGGGTCTCGGTCGAAGGGTGAATCGAACGCCAGCGTGCCTGCTCAGGAACAACAAGCGGATCGACCTCTCTCTCTGAAGGTTCCGGTATGGCATGCTTCCCGAAGAAAAGAAATATTACGAAGTCTGGCACTAAGTCCCGGGGAAGTATTTGCCTTGCTGCAAGGGCGTTTAACGGGTGAACTGGCAGAGCTTGAGCTTCTACCTACGGATAGTGAGCTGGAGCAAGCTCTTTTTGAGGGTGAAGGTGTGGAGTATAAGGCGGAAACTTTGAAGCTTATTAAAGAACGTCTTACTGAAGAGCCACTGCTGGCACTTTCGCTGAGAGGATTTACTAAAGGAGAGCTCTTGGACGGAATTTTTGCCCTTTGGGCTGAAGGGAATATTTCTAGCGACGGAGCTGAAACAGAGGAAGAAGAGGCCTCGGTTAGTGAACTTTCTACGGAATTGGCTCGGCTTGAACGCAAGGGTCCGGCCATTTCCTCTGGCGAATGGCTGGCAGAAGCGGCTGCTGAAGGTTCGCTACATCAGCCTGGGCCACAGTTCCATGAGATTGCGGCTAGACCGTTTCCTTCGCCGGTAGTAGTAGCTGAAGTTACAGAAGACTGGGGAACGTTGCTACCGCAGACACCTAAAGCCATTGAGGGATTAACTTTGATTATGCAGCGGGTTGCAGAAGCGTCTGCACGTCGAGCGACTAAGGGTCCGATTAAACGGTAAGTGAAAATACAAAAGAGGCTGTCTCAAAAGTAGTGAATGCTACTCTTGAAACAGCCTCTTGTTTTGCCTAATTATCTAACAGAGTTTCTGGTTAGTTATTCTAATGCTGACCAGCAGGAGGCAATTCTCCTTCTGAAAGCTCTAGAATTTCGCGGCGAAGACGAAGCATCTTTTGATCTAGTTCATCAGCAGCGCGCGCGGCTTCTTTTAGTTCCTCAGCGACATGCGAAGGCAACTGCTTATCGAATTTATAATACAGAATATGTTCCATGCTTGCCCAAAAGTCCATAGCTAGGGTGCGCAGCTGGATCTCAGCCTTGACCCAGCGTGTTCCTTCCAGCAGGACGAGTGGGATACCGACTATAAGATGAAGGCTTTGATATCCGTTTGGTTTAGGGTGAGCTATATAATCTTTAATCTCAAGCACGCGGATGTCTTCGCGTGTACTAAGATGATCTACTAAACGGTATATATCTTTAACGAAGGCACATACAATCCGCATTCCGGCAATATCGTGAATGTATTGCTCCATATTTTCCAAGCTGAAACCGTAGCCTTTGCGCTCCATCTTTTGAAGAATGCTCTTTGGTTCTTTGATTCGGCATTTGACATGTTCGATGGGACTGAAGCCGTCGCGGGATTGCCATTCCGTCTTGATTACATCAATTTTATTCTGAAGATCATTTAACGCGTGGCGATAGAGTGCCGGTAAGGCTTCGAACTCGTTAACCAGTTTGGCGAAATCCTCGTTGCTGTTACCTTGCCACTGTTGCAGATCCTTTACGTGTACCTGTAGCTGACTAAGCGTAAGCTGTGTGCTCTCATGTTCTTCCACTGAAACTCTCCCGTTTCGTTATTTGTGATAATTCTATTTTAACCGATGTAGAACCCTTGACGCAAAATTACATTCAAAATTAGGAAATATAACCCATAAGTGTAAGGGGGAAGTGGCTTAAATCAATTAGTATGGATTTTATAGGAACATTCTCCTCTAAATCGCGTATTAAAGCACATTAATGAATCTACTCGATACATTTGGTATGATAGAAACACGTATCGCTGGAGAGGGAGGAACTGTAATGAGTTTTATCAAAAAAATTAAAGATAGCGCGAGCCGGGTTACCGAAAAAGCCCAAAACTCAGTAGAGATCGGCAAGCTGAACGGACTTATTTCCGATGTTGAACAAGAGATGGAAGTTGAATTTACGAAAATGGGCAGACTTTTTTATGAAGGATATCGTTCAAAGGATATGTCGGTAGCTGAAGGTAAAATGGTGGAGCTGTCCCGTAACTGTTCCAAACTTCAGGAAAAAATCGAGGTCCTGCGGACACGAATCGCTGAGCTGAAAAATGAGCGGTTATGTTCATGTGGTCATATTGTGGCGCTTGATGCAAACTTTTGTCCGAAATGCGGAAGTAAGCTAGAGCCATTGTCCGCTTCGAGAAGGGTGCCTTCTACACCGGTATTTGTTCAATCTGTGAATGAAGATGACGAAGATCAATATTATGGCGCAGATGAGCTTACGGATGAAGAGAAGGAAATTGCAATGAAGCTGCACCCGCAGAGTGTCGTATATGCTGAAGTTCAGCATCCGGATGATGAGCTGCCACTTGAAGAATATAAGGTGAGCGAGCAAGATATTGAGCGGGAACGGAAACAAGCCGAGCAGCTGGAACGGGAAAGGAAAAGACAACTTGAACTAGACCGTCGCTTCGGCGAATGGCACAAGAATGAGCATCAGGAGGAATCTGCAGTCACTGAGGACAATGGTGTACGAGATATGATCCAGTGCCAAATCTGTCGGAACGAATTACCTAAGGGCTCCTTATGGTGTCCGCGATGTGGGTCAGAGCAAATATAGTACGGATTTCAGTCAGCATAGGGGGACAACAAGATGGAACAGCTGCTGCTGCATCTGCGCAATCTGGGCTTCACGGAGATGGAGTCCAAAATTATGGTAGAGCTTGCGACAAAAGGTCAGGCTTCTGGCTATGAGGTTGCCAAACAGCTCGGAGTTTCAAGATCGAATGTGTATGCGGCGCTACAACGCCTTACGCAGCAGGGATATGTACGATGTGGCGAAGGAGAACCTGCGCGGTACAGTGTTCTCAATCCAGAGGAGCTTGCGACCATGATCTCGGGACGGGTTCAAGCTTCACTGGCTTATATGGAAAGTGAGATGCCTCGCGGTGGACCTGTTAGCCCTTCGTTTTATAATGTGGAAGGTGACCGCAATGTATTGGGCGCTCTTATTCGCCAACTTAATATGGCTGAGCAAGAGATCGTAGTGGATATGTGGCGTGAGGAAGCGTCACTTCTACGGAGTGAACTTGAACAGGCGGAGTTGCGTGGCGTTAGACTCTTGTGGGCGTTTGATGGTGGCAATGCTGCTCCTGCCGCCTATCCGGTATGGCCGCCTCTCGGAAGAGATTCTCAGCGAACAGATGGACGGAAATTCTCATTCGTGATCGATCGGAGCTGGTGTATGCTGGGGATGCGCTATGAAGATGGATCGGCGCAAGCGGTTGTAACCGAGCACCCTGTCTTAGTAGATCTGCTATTGAATCATTTTGCACAGGAAATGGTGCTGTTCGAGCTGGAGCAGGATATGGGCGCAGAATTAGAAGAACGTTATGGTGAGCGTTACAGCAAAATTCACAGCAAATATGTGATGCATGATCCAGGCGATGATGGGGAAGAACAGGCGCAGTAGCTATTACAGGGAGGTGAAAAGCATGGAATGTATCGTACATTTTGAAGTGGTGCATGAGGATGGTCCTAAAAAATTGCGTGGACTGCTGTTTCTGGATAAAGGAGCAAGTCCCGGAGAAGCAGAGCTAGTTGAAATGTTCAAGGACATGAAATTTAACGTGAGACTGGAAGACCGCGAGAAATTGATCTTTAAACCGGTAAATCCGGGCGATTTCTTAGAGATCCGAATTACGGGTTATGATAATGGGCAAGAAAAGAGCAAAGATGATCATAACTTAAAATCTATCGCCCGAAATTTATTACCACAGAAACCGACAGGTCTATAAAGTGGGGAGAAAGGATTCATTGATGGGAGAAGGAGGAGCACTATGGAGCTGTTGAGACAAAAGGTGTTAAAAGAAGGTATTGTACTCGGGCAAGGCGTGCTCAAGGTAGATTCTTTTCTGAATCATCAGATGGACCCCTTTCTAATGCGTGAGGTTGGCCGTGAGTTTACCCGCCGTTTTTCCGGCGAAGAGATTACGAAGGTACTGACGATTGAATCTTCGGGAATTGCTCCGGGGATCATGACGGCATTAGAGCTGGAGGTTCCGCTGATTTTTGCCCGTAAGCAGAAATCGTTGACGCTGACAGAGGATATTTATGTAGAAAAGGTTTACTCCTTCACGAAGAAAGAAACGAATGAAATTACCGTTTCCAAGAAGTTCATTGCTCCGGGTGAGCGAGTTCTGATTGTCGATGATTTCTTGGCGAATGGCGAAGCCGCCTTCGGACTTGCTCGTATTGTTGAACAGGCAGGAGGAAGTGTGGTTGGGATTGGTATCGTGATCGAAAAAGCGTTCCAGCCAGGAAATCGGTTACTGCAGGAAGCTGGTTACCGGGTAGAATCACTCGTGCGGATCGCTTCACTGGAGGACGGAAGAATCTCTTTCGTGGAAGAAGAGGAAGGGCTACTTAGCTAAGACTCTTTGGTGTAGATTCGGATGAAGTTAACAAAAAACAGCAAGAGACAGGTGTATAAGCCTGTCTCTTGCTGTTTTTTGTGATGCACGGGTATGGATTACCCGTTGCTACCGCATGCCGCTGCAGGATCGGCGTGGCGCTGCGCGCTAACCGCCGCCAGCGGCGAGAGCACCCGCAGCGATCCAGACTCGCAGCGCACGGCAAGCGGCCCTTTGCCGAAGCTCTCGCCATCGCCGATCGCCGGCCGGGCCTCTGCGAAGTTGACGGCTACGCTACGTCCACGCAGCATCGACACGAAGGGCAACGCTACATGCTTGCCCTTCAGTACCGTTGGGAACAGCCGCAGCAGCTGCCCGCGGCTGCACCCGTGCACGACGCAGACGTCGAGCTGGCCGTCATCGGCCTTCGCCTGCGGGCAGATCAAGAGCCCGCCGCCGTAGCTGGGCAGGTTGCAGACCGAGACCAGCCACGCCTTTTCAAAGACGTGCTCCGTCCCGTCGCACGCAACACTCACCCGGCATGGCTTAAACGTCATCAGCGTATGCAATATGCCGATGATATAAGCCAGTTGGCCTGCGCCAATGGCATTGCACAGCCGTTTGTAACGGCTGGCATTCACATTCTCGGCCACCTGAGCATCAAAGCCGTTGGCAACGGCTGTTAAAGTCAGTCCGTTTGCACCTGAGATCAGATCGGCTTCGATATACCGTTCGCTAAGTGCAGCTTCCAGCGCGGCTTCAGTCGAAAGCGGAATGCCGAAGCCGCGTGCGGAGTCGTTACCGGAGCCGGCAGGGATGATTGCCATAGGAATATCTTTGCCACGAAGGGCACCCAAAATGCTGTGCAGCGTGCCATCGCCGCCGATTACAATCGCGGCTTTCCAGTCCTCACGGTGTTTAATTGTATTTAGAACGAGGGCTTCTGCACCCTCTGCGCTATGCGTAAACAAGGTCATATATGGCAGCATCTGCTCTTTCATGAGCGCCTCTACAGTATGCCAGGTCCGCCCGCCTGCGCCCCCGCCGGAACGCGGGTTTATGATGAATAGATACATTTAAATTCCTCCAGCCTGTAGAATTCCGTTGATGCCCGTCTTTCCATTGTAAGGAGTGGATGGACAAAAGGGAATACTTTTCAGCGATAAGAGGTGTTAGTTCAGCGGTGTTTATAGATGCCGAATCTGACTTTCTGCGATATCCCCAACCCAAGGGAGCTTATACCATCTGCTGCTTAAAGCTTGATAGATCATAAGCAGCCATATAGCAAAGCTGCAAAGAGAAAGGATTGCACTCAACAGGGAACCGAGAAAAGGGATAAATCCGGTTAGGACATGGAGAATCATCAGCACGCCGAACGTAAGCAGTGATTGCAACGCGTGGAACAGCACGAAGCGGTTGCGTTTCTCCAGAGCGAGAAAGACCACGCCGCCGATAAAAGGGAAAAAATAGCACAGCGCGCCCGCAATATTATCGGGCAATCCGGTGGATGATTTGAAAGGGGACAAAGGGTTCACTCTCCTTCTACTTGGAGAAGAAGGGGGTTAGTTCGCTACTCCTTCTTCCTTAAAAGCCTATGACTTGTCAGGAAAAAGTATGTTTAGCTCATTGTGGGTATAATATATTTTTCCAATAGCTTGCGGGGGCTCTTCCAATTGTTTGTCTTACTCTCTGCTGTAAAGACCACAACCGCATCTAAATTGGGTAGGATAAGGATTTGCTGTCCGCCATGACCGTGGGCAAGCTTGTAGGGTTGGCCGCTCATCGTACCCACCCAGAACTGATATCCGTAATCTCCAAAAGCCGGGTATCCCGTAGTCTGTGCAGTTAGTGCTTCTTGCAGCCAATGCTTCGGAATGATCTGCTGCTTGGCAAACACGCCGTTATTAAGCAGACACATACCAAATTTAGCCATATCTCTTGAGTTTAAGTACAAACCAATATGTCCCATACTATGTCCTTCGGGACTCGGTAACCAAGCCGTGTGAGTCATTCGGAGAGGGCTAAATAAATGCTCAGCAGCATAGGTGAATGCATCGAGACCTGTAGATTCACTAAGGATCATCGAAATCAGATGGGTGTCGATACTACGGTATTGAAATTGACCGATATGTTCCGGAATTATGTTCATACTAAGAGCAAAGGAACCCCAGCGGCGACTACGATGGAGATTCCGGACGAAAGGCTCCCCCAGCTTCTTGCCCGTGATCCAACTAAATCCGGAAGTCATGGTAAGCAGATGACGAAGAGTGATTTTTGATAAATGAGGGGAGTGCAGGTATGGAACATGTTTACGAAGCACCTTGGAAACCGAGACATCGATATCAGGGATATCTCCCCGATCGATAGCGATTCCGGTAATTACGCTGATAAAGCTTTTAGTCGCAGATCGAAGATCATTTAATGCCCCGGCATGATGGTTGCCGTAATAACGTTCAAAGATGAGCTTGCCATGGCGAGCAATAAGCATACTGTGCATCTTTGGATATTCTTTCTGAATAGCATAATCAGCTTGTTCAAGACCCTCACGGCGCGTTGCAGTTTCCTCGGGTAGCGCGGTAGTCATCGCGGGAACTACGTTATAAGATGAAGTCAGTAATGGTGTAGGTTGGCCCATAATGATCTCCTTTTCTTGCTGTGGTATGTGTTAGGTATGGCCTGCTATAGAGCATATTGTATTTTAACCCGACACGAGCAATATGACTTACGAAGAACATTGTAAAAAAATAAAAAATTTCCAATTAGCACATTTTACAAGGAAAGGTGGAAGTTGGACCGGAATATGATACAATATAACGATAAGGCCCGAAAGGGGTGATTCAGTAAGTGGCTCTTCGGGTAATAAAAGTGTCAAGGAGCTTTCGTTCAACAGGCGTCCTTACTCTCAGCCCAAATCACGACGAACCTGCTTCACCGGCGAACTAGTATCTCAAGGCTTTGAAGCTTTGAATTTTACGTTTTGGCGGATAATGCAAGCCACGTATGTGTAATGGTTACTTCACTTGCATTCGAGGTTACGGCGTACTTTTCATCATGCATTCTCTACAACGGAGCATTCATTTTCAATGTTTTGGGAGGGAACTGATCATGGCAAGTAAAGGTCATAACGAAGTCAAGGAAAGTTTACGGGAAATGACACGTATTTTCCGGCCCAAAGATCCCAAGAAATTCGTAAAGGAGTACGTCCGAAAATATCGGATTACCGGAGGCTATGAAGAAGAACTGACCATGGTCGTGGAGCATGAGCTGGTAAAGATGAATTCATCCGTCTCCTAGCTAACAGATACGAGTGTCACTTACTTTTGACATCATTTTGAGTAATAACATCCACGAGGATTCTTATAAACCGTGCCCGAGCAGCGTTTGTTGCAGGAATCGGTTTTTTTTGTATGTACATTTATGAATAAGAAATATTGTCTCTCATAAAATAGTCAAATGAATTAATAGACACATTTCACAATGAATGCGCTTTAACGATCATTTTTTATTTGATTGCGTTTTCAAAAAATGCGCATAAATGCAGGTGGGACAAGGAATTATTATGTCGAAAATTACAATGTGAACTAGTTGTGAACGATTGACAAAACTTTCCCTTAAACTTATATTAATAGTGATTGTTATAATTGACAGAAAAAAACAGGAACCTACGAAATCGGGAAAAGCGGGGTAGATCAATGATGAAAACGTGGCAGGCTGTAAAGCGACTCCTTCCCATGACCGCTATGTTTGGTCTCTTTCTTGCCGGGTGCGGCCGTGAGGACTTGTCAGCGCTCAGACCACAGGGGCCTCAGGCGGAAATGTCTTATGGATTAATGGAGCTGTCGATCAGTATTATGATCGTCGTGTTGCTGATTGTCTTTACGATTGCAGCTTATGTACTGATCCGTTTCCGTCGAAAGCCGGGTCAGAATGAAATCCCTGAGCAGGTTGAGGGTAGCATCAAGCTTGAGATTCTCTGGACGGTCATTCCGCTTATCCTCGTAGTGGTACTGGCAGTTCCAACGGTGAAAGCAGTGTTCGCCGCAGGAGATGATCATGCCAATGACAAGGATGCGATTAAGGTTAAAGTAACCGGCCACCAATATTGGTGGGAATTTGAGTATACCGATTACAAGGTGACTACAGCGCAGGATCTGATTATTCCAGTGGGTAAAGATATTGCTTTTGAACTGGAGACTAAAGACGTGCTGCACTCCTTCTGGGTCCCTTCCCTTTCCGGTAAAATCGACACCAACCCAGCCGGGACGATTAACCGCTTCAGCTTCAGTGCACCTAATGAAGGCGTTTACCGTGGCAAATGTGCGGAACTATGCGGGCCGTCTCATGGATTCATGGAATTTAAGGTGAAATCGGTTAGTGAACAAGATTTTCAGAAGTGGATAGATTCGATGAAAGCACCCGTAGCTGTGCTGCCAGAGGATCCTGCTTTAGCTGAGAAGTTCAAAGCGGCGTGTCTGACTTGCCACGCTGTAGGTGATCAAGGGATTAATAATGCGCCGAACTTGACCGGAATTGGTTCTCGGGAGTCGATTGCAGGGATCCTGCTCAACGACGACACGAGGGAGGATGGTGCACCAATTGAGGAGAATCTCAAAACTTGGCTGCATGATCCACAATCCGTAAAACCGGGCAATCTGATGCCTAACCCCAAAGATCTAGGCCTAAGTGATGCGGAGATTGATGGCATTGCTGAGTATCTGGCCAACTATAAGCTGGACTAATGCCTTAGCCTAAAGGCGGGCGGAACTTTCGAAAAAGGGGGTACGAACTTTGGCTCAAGCAGCGCATACCTTGAATTCATCCAAGCCTCTGGGGCATGGCCACAGTGTGAAGCGCCATACAGGACTTATGGATTGGCTAACAACCGTCGATCATAAAAAAATCGCAATTTTGTACCTATGGGCTGGGGGATTATTTTTTGGTATCGGCGGAATTGAAGCACTTCTGATTCGCTGGCAACTCATCAAACCAATGAATAATTTTTTGGATGCCCAAACGTTTAATGAACTTATTACCATGCATGGTACGACGATGATATTCCTCGGCGTCATGCCAATCATCTTCGCCTTAATGAATGCCGTCATACCGCTACAGATCGGTGCACGTGACGTAGCCTTTCCTTTTCTAAATGCACTTGGCTTCTGGACCTTCCTGTTCGGCGGAATTCTACTGAATCTCAGCTGGATAATGGGTGGCGCTCCTGATGCTGGATGGACCTCCTACACCCCACTATCTACGAGTACATACAGCACTACACACGGTGTAGACTTTTATACGATTGGTCTTCAAATTGCCGGATTAGGTACCCTCATCGGGGGGATTAACTTTCTAGCCACGATCATTACGATGCGCGCGCCGGGAATGACCTATATGCGGATGCCGATGTTTGCTTGGACTACATTTATTACTTCCGCAATTATTCTGTTTGCATTTCCAGCAGTTACAGTAGGTTTAGTACTGCTGACATTCGACCGGATACTTGGAGCCAATTTCTTCGAGGTTGGGGCTGGGGGTAATCCGGTGCTCTGGCAACATATCTTCTGGATATTTGGTCATCCAGAAGTATATATCCTCATTCTGCCTGCCTTCGGAATTATATCGGAGGTTATCCCGACTTTTTCACGGAAGCGACTGTTCGGGTATAGCTCAATGGTGTTTGCTACCATCCTGATTGCCTTCTTGGGTTTCATGGTTTGGGCTCACCATATGTTCACTACCGGACTTGGACCGGTAGCTAATGCGTTGTTCTCTGTATCGACGATGTTGATTGCAGTTCCGACAGGAATCAAGATTTTTAACTGGTTGTTCACGATGTGGGGCGGGCAAGTGCGTTTCACGACACCAAACCTGTTCGCGGCAGGATTCATTCCTACCTTTACGATGGGTGGCGTCACTGGCGTCATGCTGGCTTCTGCGCCTGCTGACTTTCAGTTCCATGATACGTATTTTGTTGTAGCGCATTTTCACTACGTTATTGTGGGCGGCTTGGTGCTTGGCCTGTTTGCAGGTCTGCATTACTGGTGGCCGAAGATGTTTGGTCGGATGCTAAGTGAGAAGCTGGGCAAATGGACCTTCTGGACGTTTATCATCGGATTCCATCTGACATTCTTTGTACAGCATTTCCTTGGACTCATGGGGATGCAACGCCGGGTATTCACGTATTTGCCGAATCAGCAATTCGATTTGCTGAATTTAGTCAGTACAATTGGTGCTGGGCTGATGGCTGTCGGTACGATTATTTTCTTAGTCAATGTCTTCCTAACTTCAAGAAAGCCAATGGATGCAGCTGATGATCCGTGGGAGGATGGACGTACACTAGAATGGACGATTTCTTCGCCACCGCCAGAATATAACTTCAAGCAAACCCCGCTTATCCGTGGAATTGATGCATTCTGGAAAGAAAAGATGGCAGGAAATAAAGGCATGACTCCGGCTGAACCCGTCGGTTCGATTCATATGCCGTCTGCAACCATATTGCCGTTCACTATGTCTGTTGGGATTTTCATCGCTGGACTTGGCTTCATGTTCAGTCGGGATGACTTCGGCAATGCCTTTATGAGCTTTATGTTTAATAATTATATCGTTACAGCCATCGGTCTTATCATCACGTTTGGATCTATGCTGTTGCGTTCGCTGTATGATGATCATGGATGGCATATTGAACCTGAAGAGCTGGAAGGAAGTGAGCGGACATGACAACGGCACATGCAGAAGCTTCTAAGGAAGAATTTCCTCACGAGCCGGAAAAAGCTACGCTCGAAGGACGAAACAAGGTTCTTGCCTTTTGGTTGTTTCTAGGTGGGGAAGCGGTATTGTTCGGTACGTTGTTCGCTACGTTCCTCGCATTGCGTAATCAGACGAATGAGGGGCCATCGGCGAATGAACTGTTTCACTTACCGCTTGTAGCTGCTGCGACATTCATTCTTTTGGTAAGCAGTTTGACGAGTGTGTTCGCTATCCAAGCGATGCATAGAAACCGTCCGGCTGTGCTTCGTAACTGGCTTTTGGTAACTGTAGCCTTAGGGCTTGGCTTCCTGATTCTGGAGATCTATGAATTTACTCAATATGTGAGACACGAAGACTTCGGAATGACTACAAGTGCATTTAGTTCGGCATTCTATACATTAGTAGGATTCCACGGTGCGCACGTAGCTTTCGGGATTGCATGGATCGCTGTTCTGATTGGGCAACTCATGCGTAAAGGATTAACCGTAGTTACTGCACCAAAAGTGTATGTGTCAGCCATGTACTGGCATTTTATTGATGTGGTATGGGTCTTCATCTTTACGGTTGTATACCTACTTGGAAAGGTGGGCTAGACACTATGACGACAGATCAGCATGTGCCAGAGAATGACGGGTATAAGCATCGTCATCGGCATGAAGGGCCACAGAGGCATATTGTTGTCTTTATACTGTCCATTGTCTTGACCTTAATTGCTTTCGCCGCTGTTGCTGCTGGAGGCGTGAATGCCACCTTTGCGGTTATTCTACTACTGGTGATGGCAGTCATTCAGGTCATTGTACAGATGGGCTTCTGGATGCACCTGAAAGATAAAGGACATCTAATACCGATTATTTTCATGCTGGGTGGTTTTTTTACCGCCGGTACCTGTATTATTATGTCGCTGTATTGGGTTTGGTGGAATTAACGGACTATAAAGAAAGAGGCGGGCTGCGATGCCCCCTCTTTTTGGTGTTTAACTAGATCCTGCGCTAGGAGGGGTTAGGGTTATGCTCGGATTACAATATTTTAGCTTTGCAGAACTATGGAGCCCGCTTTTTCTGGCGGTCATGCTGCTGCTGACGGCGGGTTATTTCGTTTGGATTGGTCCGATTGCTGGACGTCATGCCGATTCAGTTCCGGTTCCGTTCTGGCGAAGAGCACTATTTGTGTGCGGAATGCTTGCGCTTTATCTGGCGCAAGGCGGTCCTGTTAGTCTATTAGGACATATGATGTTTTCCTTCCACATGGTTAGTATGGCCTTGTCATATCTAGTGGCGGTGCCGCTGATTATGCTGGGGATTCCAGATTTTATCTGGCGCAGCATATTGAGAGTAAATCCATTTCGCCGGCTGTCTTTTTTAGCTCGACCGGTGGTAGCTGCTCTACTGTTTAATGGACTATTTTCCTTGTACCATATTCCCGTTATCCATGATTATGTGATGCTTCATTTTACCGTTCACCGAATCTACTATATTGTTTTATTCCTAACAGCTGCCTTAATGTGGTGGACATTGATCAATCCGCTACCGGAGCGCCGAATGGCGAGTGGACTGGGCAAGATTGGGTTTATTTTTCTAAACATGGTATTACTGACACCAGCATGCGGACTGATTATTTTTGCAGATCAACCGCTCTATGCTATTTACAGTGATCCGGAGACTTGGGCACTTGCCATGGGCTATTGTATATCGGGTGATCCTTCTGCCTTACTTCAGAATTTTGGGGGTCCTGCATTCTTTTCATTGTTGTCACCAAAAGTGGATCAGCAGGTAGGAGGTATCGCGATGAAGTTCATTCAGGAATTTATTTTTGCCTCTATGCTTGCTTATGTGTTCTATCATTGGTATAAAAAAGAGAACGGACAAGAGGGCGATGAATTATCGACGCCTTCCTCAGCACTCGAGGAGAGCACCTTGACCCGTGCATAACTGGTAGACTGCCAAGGAGGAGAATCATGGATATTTTTACGGTGTTTCCAACTATTAGCACATCGTTCATCGTGCTCAGTGCGGTGCTCGTAGCTATTGGCTGGTGGCTCATCATTAAGGGCAAACGCGAGGCGCACAAGAAGACGATGATTGCTGCTGCAATCGCTGCGCTCCTGTTTTTTATTGTTTATGTATCTAGAACGTTGTTCGTGGGAAACACCTCATGGGGCGGACCGGATGAACTTCAGACGATTTATCAAGTGTTTCTGATCTTCCATATCGTGCTGGCAACCGTAGCTGCGGTATTCGGACTTACTACGTTAACTCTTGGATTTAAGGCGAAGTACTCCAAGCACCGTAAGTGGGGCAGAGTGACATCTATAATCTGGTTCATTACTGCGATTACTGGCGTTATGGTGTATGTGCTGCTTTATGTTCTATATCCAGGTGGACACACCAAGCCAGTGTGGGAAGTTATTTTGGGCGCGTAAGATAGTTGCGTGAATAGAGCATGTGATTGGCATGTGAAAAGAGCATGTGAATATGCGTACGAATCGTATGTGAATTTGTGTGTATAGTAATGAAATAAGCCTGTGCATCTGCTCGTTCCTAAATAGGGATGATGGATGACGGGCTTATTTTAGTTTATGGAGTTGGGGGAGTGCTGAAATCTTGAAATTGTACTGTGAAATCACTCGTGATCTGAACAGTGCGTGATGTGAAGTACTCTATTTGCTTATTTTTAGGGAAAACCTCCCTGAAAAAGATAAGTTTTGAGCTCGAAAAACGATAATTAGGGAATTTCTCCCTGTATTTTAACCGTTTAAGCTCTAAAATGTAGAAATGGCTGAATTTATAAGGAGGAATTCCCTAAAAACGTTGATTTCAGACTAAAACCAAGTAATTAGAGGGAGATTTTCCCTAATTGTTGATTCTACTAGAGTTACACCCACCGAGTAGTCACATGCACTCAGCGATAGCGTCCGTCGAGCCTTCGCATCGTTGAGCAGTCACATCCACTCTGCGGTAGCGCACACAGAGGAGTCGCTCCCGCCCTTCAATCACCCCACCGAGCCGCAACAACTGGCCCTACACCTACAACCCATTGGCGAAGCAACAATGAGGCTGACCTCACTCCGCGTCCTTCGCTCACATACAACCTCTCTATAAGTAATGTTTAATCCTCTAATTAGTTAATCCAGATAATGATCAGTTTCCCATACGTGCAAAGCCTTCTCCAAAGGGGGGAAGTGCATACCTCCTAATCAACTTGAATGTTTTCCATTTACAGGATTGACAATGGTAAATTAAGGACATATACTGTGTATATAGATATATACAGTAAGCACAGGGATATGAACACCTGCTTCCGCTAGACGCTGAAGACATTGTAAAGCGAGGTTAGTTTTAATGAGAACATTAAAAGATTCATGGTTTATGTTGCGCTCTGATTTTCGCGGAGACAAATTAAAGATATTAGGGACCCTCGTAATAACAGTTATTTTTATGTGTTATCTTGGTGGAATGACTAGCCTGGTAGCAAATGACGTACTAGGTGAGCAGGATCGGACGATGGTAACGGATTTCTTATTTCTCTCCTTTATACCCTTATTGGGATTTACATTCTCTCGCCGTTCCATGAAATATTGGAGTGAAGACTCTTACACAAAAATGTTGGTTTACTTAAGAACCTTACCGATTCCAACTGCAGTAATATTATCGCGGAGAAAACTTCAGGGGGTTGGCTCCTTTATTCTAAATGGTACGTTATTCTTCGGTATTGTTTACTTGTTAGGGGAAAATTTCCGGACAGAGCTGGCGGTTCCCTCGTATATAGCTTTTGCCATTACATGGCTTGGCTTCGGATTTATGGTCTCAGGTCTATATATTTTTATTGAGTATCTTTTTAGCGGCAAAGCTTATCTATGGCTAACATTGCTTATCGTAGTGTTATCGTGGGGAATATCATTCCTAGTTACACTTGGGGGAGGCAATTTGTTTTTATACAGTATCTCCTATTCCAAGGAGTGGGGGCTGTTATCTCCGATCATGTGGGGGTCACTTCTGCTGGGGACAATATCTGTGCAATTATTCTCTAAATGGACTATACATCGACTGAAGAGTCGCAATCTCGTATAAAAAATCGGAATGGCAAGGACTGCGCTCTAGCACGCTAGAGTGGAAGGCGAGGTGTAAATAATGTGGATACCGGTACAAATCAACGAAAATAGTGCAGAGCCCCTCTATCATCAGATAGAGACTCAGCTTAGGTCCTTAATCATTAGCGGAGTCATTACAGAAGGTACGCTACTGCCCTCGATTCGTGAGTTCGCAGGAGATCTGAAGTGCAGTGTAATTACAGTGCGGCGCGTATATCAGGATCTGGAGAATGAAGGTTTGCTGCGAACGAGACAAGGAACAGGTACCTTTGTATCCCATGTAGGCGACGTAGCAATGGAAGAATACAAACGGGACACGGTAGGCAGAGCACTTGAAAGTGCTGTGGAAATCGGCCGATCGATACATTGCAGCAAGGATGAACTTGAGCAGATTTTTATGGAGATTGTAGAACGCAAGTATAGAGCAAAGGAATGAAAGGGGGGCGCATACTCATATGGTACAGATGGCTATAGAATTGCGGAATGTACTTAAACAACGGCGAAACAAGACGATAGGACCGCTGACCATGAATCTGCCTAAAGGATATATTACAGCCCTGGTAGGTCAGAATGGATCTGGCAAAAGCACGTTACTGAATCTCCTGATGCAGCTGACCAATCCAGAGGAAGGCGAGATATATTGGTTTGAGAACAGGTATAATAGCGGGTTGCCTTTGGAGCTGCGGCAGACCATTGCTTATGTTCCTGAGACGTCGATTACTGAGGAGAACCACTGGAATGCAGAAGAGGCAGCTCAATTTAGACAGCATTGGTATCCGAACTGGGATGAGTCGTATTTTCAGGATCTAATGGATCGCTTTGAGGTTCCATATCATATGAGGCTTTCTAAGATGTCAAAGGGTGAGCGTCGGAAATTCGAAATTGCCGCAGCACTTGCGTCACGCCCAAGTCTGCTGCTATTGGATGAACCTTCATCAGGTCTTGACCCCTTTGCCTGGAAGATTATGATCGAGACGCTTCTTAAATATATGGATGAGAACAACGCTACGATCATTATCTCCACACACATTGTGGAAGAGGTGCGGCGCTTGGCAGATTATATCGTACTTATGCATAGAGGTGAACTGCTGGGTATGGCTGAGAAAGACAGTTTATTCGGTACTTGGACCGAGGTATGGGTACAGGTTGCAGGTGAAGAGGAGCTTGCTGAGTTATCAGCGGAATTACCGGGAGGTATAAACCTTACCATGGATACACCGGGTGTAGCTTCTTTTATCATAGAACAATTTTCTAAGAACGAGAAACGCATTCAGGACTTGGGCGTAAAGGTTATCAAGAGTCGCAGTTTAGAATTGGATGAAATATTGGGTTTATGGACACAGGGACACCGTCCTATCCTGATTGATCACAAGAGAGGGGACTAGAGAAATGGAAGCCTTAAAGCTGGAAAGTGTAATGAAGCAATATGGAGAAAAAACCGCTGTAAACGGAATTAACCTAACGGTAGGGAAGGGGGAAATTTACGGATTACTGGGGGCAAATGGTGCAGGGAAAACAACCACAATGCGCATGGTGCTTGGCTTAATTTACCCTGATGGCGGGAATATTTTGTATAATGGAAAGCCGTATAACAGCGAACTTCAGCAAACCATGGGCTATCTACCCGAAGAAAGAGGATTATATCCAAAGGTAAAGGTAAGCGATCAAATCGTCTACTTGGCACGTCTGCGCGGGATGTCGGCTAGTGATGCAGATAAGAGCCTTCGCTACTGGCTCGATCGGTTTGAGGTTCCGGATTATTACAATAAGAAGATTGAAGAGCTCTCCAAAGGGAATCAGCAGAAAATGGGCTTTATCGCCGCAGTTGTTCATAAGCCGCAAATTCTCATCCTTGATGAAGCCTTCAGTGGCTTGGACCCTGTTAACGTGGAACTATTGAAAGATACGGTAAAAGAATTGCGTGATCAAGGAACGAGTATCTTATTCTCTACTCACCGGATGGAGCATGTTGAAGAGCTTTGCCGTAATATTACGATTTTGGATCGTTCCAATACTGTCGTGCAGGGCGATATTCGTACGATTAAGAGTGGGTATCCTCGTGAACAAGTATTGTTGCGTACGGATAACGAAATGACCGGTCTAGAATCAATTGCAGGTGTAACAGCAGTACAGCGACAGGAGCGAGGTTATCTGTTGTCAATCAGTGAGATCGGCGCAGCACAACGTATCCTACAGCAGGCGATGGCGCAGGGTGAAGTGGAGCATTTTGAAATTAAGGAACCAACATTAAATCAAATCTTTATCAGAGCGGTGGGTGAATCTCATGAATAAGATGGGGACAATTATTGGCTTTACCTTTAAAAATAAAGTAAGAACGAAATCATTCATGATTACTACATTAATTCTAGTGTTGCTGCTCAGCATTGGGATGAATCTTCCGTACATCATCGATCAGTTTAAGGGTGATTCTAAAACAAACGCAGAGACTCAAATTGCTGTGATCGCGGAAGAGGGAAATCAGGCTGCAGAGTTGTTGAAGGCATATACTTCACCTGAAGGAATGCCGCAGGCAAAAGTTGTGCAATATACTTCTGCCGACGATGCGGAGCTAAAGAAAGCTTTAGAAGAAGGGACTGTAGAGGGGTACGTTACTTTTGCAGAACCTACTGGCGAAGGACTTCCACCCGTTACTTATCATAGTGAAAATGGTGAATTGAAGGGCGATGTGCAAATCTATCTCCAAAATGCCCTTCAGCAGGCCAACACCCAGTTCATCGTTGGCGACAAGCTGACGCAGGAGCAGATTGCTGCTATGTCAACACCGGTACAGATAGCTACTCAGCAGCTCAACCCTGATGGGACTGCGGGAGATAAGGATGCGTCGCAGGAATCCGCTCCACCTATTAATTACGTCATTGTATACGCCATGCTTATGCTGTTCTTCATGTCTATCATGATGACCGGTAATATGATCGCAGCTGAGATTACTTCAGAGAAGAGCTCACGGATCATGGAGATTCTGATTACAAGTGCCTCACCTTTAGCGCAAATGTTCGGTAAAGTTATCGGTGTCTTCTTAGTAGGATTATTACAAATTGGAGTCATTATCGCAGCGGTAGTTGTCAATCTTAAGCTTCCGCATAATGCAACGATTTTGAAAGATTTAGACCTGGATTTAGGCCAGCTTAATATTAACTTGTTGCTTTATGGGATTGTTCTTTATGTACTAGGTTATTTCCTCTATGCCTTGATGTATGCAGCTGTAGGTTCGATTGTCAGCCGTACAGAGGATCTTGGCCAAGCGGTTATGCCGATTATGATGTTAGGCTTCGTAGCATTCTATGTTCCACTGTTCAGTATCTCCAATGCGGATACTCTGCTGGTTAAGGTAGCGAGTTATGTACCGTTCACCTCTCCATTGACCATGCTGCTCCGAATTGGTGTTGGTGAAGTAGCGATCTGGCAAGTTATTGTATCATTAGCCATCCTGCTTGTTACCACGTTCATCTTTGGATGGTTGGCTGCCAAGATCTATCGCACAGGCGTATTGATGTACGGCAAACGTCCAAGTATTAAAGAGATCAGAAAAGCGATGAAGGCTTACAAGATCTAAGTGGCTTCATATAAACTTTTAAGGAGTGGTAATCATGACTAAAAGTGAACAATACAATATGATGCTTTTAATGAGTTCGGTATCTCTGGCTACGGTTAGTAGAATGCTCCATTCAGATGGATCCGCTGTTATGGATTTCACTCAAGGTGTATTGACTGGTATTGCCATGGTAGGAATGATTGCGGGATTGTGGATGTACGGTAAGGCGCGTAAGAGCAAAGCGTAATAGTAGGGAAAGGAAGCCGCGGCAGATGCCGTGGCTTTTTTCTTTTTTGTGTACGTATCGTAAAAGTTATTTGGAAGATAGTTGCGGACTCCAGGTTTCCTGAGTCCAATATATGCTCCGTACACTCAGATGTCTGTTCCTTTTGAGGGATTAGACAACGGATAGATTACCACTAGGCAGCAAACCCTCTTGAGCAGTCAGTTGCTCCCGCACACGCCTAAGCTGCGCTTTTAGCACAGGAACACTCTTTTGCAGGATGATGCTTATTTGAGGTAAAGATAGCTTTAGGCCATACCACATCGTTTTTACAAGCTGCTCTTCCCAAGGCAATGCCTTGGAAGACAGGAGAGAACGGCGTGCGTAATAATCGGCGCATTGTCGGATACAAGAGCGGTAAGCTTCGATAGAGAATAGCTGGCTGTCGAAGCTTTTTTGTCGGAATATTTTATGAAGCTCTTTAAAAGTACGGATAGTAACCTTCTCGGCTTCTGCTGATTGTTGTAACAACATGAAACTGAGCGTATAGATATCATTCGTACACTTTTGAACACACTCTGCAAATATAGTTCTACGGGGTGATCCGGCAGGTAAGGGGTCAGGCATGATAAACACGATCCTTTCAGAATGGGTTATGGGATGAACCTATAATATAGAAAAGTAAGAAATGGATTTGTTGATAAGCTCGGCGGTATCAGGTTCTGGATAACTATGTTTTTGAAGCGCAACACTGGATGGTTTATAATATAGCCGCCCTCCTCTGGAATCTCTCCCACCAGCGACAGCTCTGTACAGACGACCTTGCTCAATGTGACCTGACAAGGATTTACCCTGCAGCTTGGCTTTTAAATCCTGTAAAGCACCTTGCACTAGCTCAAACTGAGTCTGATCCCACTCTGAACCATGGGAACGTACTTTATCTATCGCTTCCTCAAGTCGGCAATGATAAATCATTCTGAGAAAAGAACTCCATTTAATAAGGTCGAAGGTTTTGGTATTAGCAGAGATAAGACACGCTCCCCAGCTACAACCTCCTTTACAGGTAAGCTTCAGGATGCCATAACGGCTACCTTGACCGGCCTCCATTCCATAGTGAATAGGCTCAGGTGAATCAAAGACGAATACTTCTATGCGAGATAGTCTTCGCTGGTCCATGACAGGTTTCTCCTCCTTAGGTTTCCAAAAGCTTAAGATCAACATGGTGAGTGATGTTGGCCTTCTCTATACAGGCGAGCATTTCAGCTTCATTCTCACAGACTGCGGCATGCTCCAGCCATAGTCGGAATTTCTGTTTGCGTATAACGGATAAATGTAAGGGGAAGGTGCTGCGGGATCTCATTACGTACCAACCGACTGCAACATCTTTCCAAGGTTCTTTAAAGGCGGTGAGCCACGGAAAACGTTGGTGTGCTGCCCAATCCTGCAGCTGCTGCTTTTCGCGGATATTTTTATATATTTCGTATATAATCTTTCGGTCCATACAGCGTTCACAAGTAGAAGAGCTGCTGAAATGGCGCAATGTGTCAATCTGGTTCTGACCAAATGCGTAGCCGACAATTGTTCTATGATGATCCTCTTCGAACCATAACGCTCCAAAGCAAACATAGTTTAGACTTATCGGCTCAAGTAGCCCTTGCTGAGTTCCCCAATAATAATGTTTCATTCCTTTCACCCCGTCCAGCATGCTATCACCCTATAGATTCAGTTAAAGAATCAGGTAACGCAAAAACCGCAGCAAGAGGAGGACCTCTGCTGCGGTTTTGGAATACAGGTATACACACACCTGTGCCAAAGCGTGGCGGATCAAGGGTCTCTCTCTTTACGCTTACGAGGTTAGCTGTCGGATTCGGACGGTGAGAGTCGCCCTACCTATGTGAGACTTGAACAGTCTCCTTCGGATTCACCCCAAGTAGGCCATATGACCTGATGGTTCCCCCGTTCCCTGCAATTGCAGGAACTCAGCGTTGAATGTATTTCGTGAAATAGATTCAACCCGAATCATACTCTTTTCAAGGTGTTTCTGTAAAAACAGAAAGTGTTCTTTTGAGCGCAATTTAAACCAAATCCTGCCGACTACGACGAAAAAGGGAACCAAATAGGTATTTATTGCGTGTTATCGGGCTTCTTCCTCGCTTAATCTCGCTTTCTTGTTTCCTTTCTTATAAAGGCGATTTTTGGTCATTTCACTAATCGTGGTGAATAAAATCACATGGTATGAGCGTTTTTCGCTAATGGATTGAAACTCGAGTAAACAAGAGATATAGAGAGATTGGATATCAAGTAAGCGCTATCCAATGCGAAAATAGTTTTTAATTTGCATTATTTTGGCATCAATCAGGTTTTACAATACTTCCTGCATAAGGGTATGATTACTCCTGTTTCAACAACAATCGAATATTTGATCCGCTTAATTTCCGATAAGGAAAGCGGGGGAACCAACAATCGGCAGACGATGTGAGAGTCGGAAGCCGGTTATGGGGTGAATCCTGTAGAAGATGTGAGTGAGCTCGCATCTATACAGGTAGGGCGACTCTCACCGCCCGAATCCGACAGCTAACCTCGTAAGCGTATGGAGAGAGGATGAGTGCAATGTGACCGCTAGCGAGCCACAGAGGAGAATCCTTTGTGGCTTTTTGCTGTGCTTTTTTAAGCAAAGCATTTATGGAAAACCTCACGAAGAGGTCGTTATATTCATCATTAGCGGTAGCTTTCTTTCAAGATCAGGGTGATCAAGCTCTGATCTTACAAGCAAAGCATTTGAGGAGAATAAGAGATGACAGATCAGAATGAATATGTACTGGTATGTGCGCCAACGAAGGCAGGCGAACATTTTATTAAGCTTCTAAAATTCAGAGGCATTAAGATGGCCGGATTGACCAACAACTTGCCTGAGAAGGCCCTACTCGAAGAGATGGGGATTGAACAAGTCGTTCTAGTTGATACCCGCCATCAGAATACTTGGTTTCGCCCACCGTTCCCGGTAGGACGGGTATATCTGTTCGAGAGCAGCTTTACGTTATGCTGCCGCTACATTCAGATGTGCCGCACCTGGACTACACAGCCGATTTTTGTAATCACAAGCTCAATAAATCCTAGATTGGTCTATAAAAGACTTGGTGCAAGTTATGTAATCTATTCTCATAGTGGTGATGCTGATTTTCTAATCGATAAATCACCTCATCAAGGATAAAAGAAGGAGTGCGGTAGATATGATGGATCTGTATATGGTGGCTTCGTTAGCTGTAATTTACGGGTTGTTTTATGGATTTATGCGCTGGTGCGCAGGTGTAGTTGAGGATACAGGGAGGGATAAGTTGTGATTCTAGTAATCGCTGTTACCCTACTGTTGTTTGTATATCTGGTTTACGCATTGATTCATCCGGAGAAATTTTAAGGAGGGGCATTCATGGGCATTTTGCAAATAGTTGCTGTAATCGTAATTCTTATCTTGCTGGTTAAGCCGATGGGCACGTATTTATATTATGTATTTTCTAATGAACCGAACCGTACGGATCGATGGTTTGGAGGTATGGAAAAAGGAATTTATAAGCTGATCGGCCTGAAAAAACGGGACGGAATGTCTTGGAAGAAGTATGCGCTCAGCTTTGTGTTAACAAATATCGTATTGGTCACTTTCAGTTACATTGTTCTTAGATTGCAGCGGGGATTGCCGTTAAACCCAAATGGAATTACGGATATGGAACAGACGCTTTCATTCAATACAGTGATCAGCTTTATGACCAATACGAACCTGCAGCATTATAGCGGGGAGACGGGGCTTTCGTATTTTTCACAAATGGCTGTCATCACGATGATGATGTTCACATCTGCAGCGAGCGGATTTTCTGTTGCAGTTGCCTTTGTCAGAGGAATCACGGGACGGAAATCAGTCGGGAACTTCTTCGAGGATTTCGTCAAAGCACATATTCGTGTGTTCATTCCGCTAGCTTTGTTAGTTTCATTGGTGCTGGTAGGACTGCATGTGCCACAAACGCTCAAGCCATCACTTGAAGTCACTACATTAGAGGGCCAAACACAACAAATTGCTATCGGTCCAGTAGCTTCTTTGGAATCGATCAAACATCTGGGCACGAATGGTGGCGGCTTCTTCGGGGCCAATTCATCCCATCCTTTTGAGAACCCTAATCCACTTACGAACGTTCTGGAGATTCTCTCTATGTGGATGCTGCCAGCTTCGCTCCCTTATATGTACGGATTGTTTGCCAAGAACAAACGTCAGGGCTGGGTAATTTTTACCGCAATGATGACCTTGTTTGTTCTGCTATTAAGCCTAAACTTCTATGCTGAATCAAAAGGTAATCCGGCGATCAATGCACTAGGAATCGAATCTTCACAAGGAAGCATGGAAGGTAAAGAGGTGCGTTTCGGCATACCGCAGTCTTCCTTGTTTACTTCAGTAACAACCGCAGCTACGACAGGTAGTGTTAACAATATGCATGATACGCTGACACCGCTGGGAGGCATTACGCCTCTAGCATTGATGATGCTCAACAATGTCTTCGGTGGTAAAGGTGTCGGACTGATTAATATGCTGATGTACGCGATTCTGGGTGTCTTCCTGTGCGGTTTGATGGTCGGCAGGACACCGGAGTTCCTCGGACGGAAGATAGAGGCCAAGGAGATGAAGCTGATTGCCATTGCGATCCTTGTGCATCCGTTCATTATTCTTGTGCCAACTGCAGCTGCGTTCCTGACCGATTTGGGGCAAGGGGCGATTACGAATACTGGATTCCATGGACTCAGCCAAGTGTTATATGAATATGTCTCTTCTGCCGCGAACAATGGCTCAGGATTTGAAGGTCTTGCAGACAATACAACTTTTTGGAATGTCACAACCGGGATTGTCATGCTGCTAGGTCGTTATGTTTCTATTATCGCAATGCTGGCGGTAGCAGGTTCTCTGCTTCAGAAGAAGCCGGTTTCTGAGACAATTGGCACATTCCGCACAGACAATGGACTGTTTACGGGAATTCTGATCGGTACAGTAGTGATTATCGGTGCGCTGACATTCCTGCCGGTCATTGTACTCGGCCCCATTGCAGAATATCTAACCTTACGGTAGGAAGAGGGAGAATAAGATGAGTACTGTAAAAAGAAAAAAGCTGCTGACGGGACCCATACTCCTAAGCGCTGTAAAGGATAGCTTTATAAAGCTTAACCCAGTAACGCTAATCAAAAATCCAGTCATGTTCGTGGTAGAGGTCGGTACGATCATTGTACTCCTCATGGTGCTGGCTCCTGGATATTTTAATGCTGAGCAATCGATAGGATTCAATATCACAGTGTTGTTCATTCTGCTATTTACAGTGCTGTTTGCGAACTTCGCTGAAGCACTGGCGGAAGGCCGCGGTAAAGCCCAAGCTGATTCGCTTAAGAAAACGAAACAAGATATCACTGCCAACAAACTGGTTGGAGGGACGGTGAAGACAGTCTCCTCCTCCGAACTGCGTAAAGGGGATATCGTCATCGTCAGTCAGGGAGAACTCATTCCTGGTGACGGTGAAGTGATTGAAGGGCTGGCTTCCGTAGATGAATCAGCGATTACAGGTGAATCTGCACCTGTAATCAAGGAGGCTGGTGGGGACTTTGGCTCCGTTACAGGCGGTACACGGGTCGTCAGTGATGAGATTAAAGTCAGAATTACAAGTGATCCTGGTGAGTCGTTTCTAGATCGAATGATCTCCCTTGTGGAAGGGGCGAAACGTCAGAAGACACCGAATGAAATCGCACTTAATACGCTTTTGATCAGTCTGACGCTGATTTTCCTAATTGTAGTAGTGACCTTGCGGCCGATTGCAACTTATCTAGGCGTTGATCTTGATATTCCGGTTATGATCGCCTTGTTGGTCTGTCTGATCCCGACAACTATCGGGGGACTACTATCCGCAATCGGAATAGCGGGTATGGACCGGGTGACCCAGTTTAATGTACTCGCGATGTCGGGTAAGGCCGTTGAGGCTGCTGGTGATATTAATACGATGATCCTAGATAAGACCGGTACGATTACCTTTGGGAACCGGATGGCTAGTGAATTTGTACCTGTCGGAAATGAATCCGAAGCGGAGCTTACGGCATGGGCGGCCATCAGTTCCCTAAAGGATGAGACGCCTGAGGGACGTTCTGTAATTGAGCTGGCCAAAAAGCTGGAACGCAGCTATGACAGCAAGCTTGCTGAAGGTGGCGAATTCGTAGAGTTTAAGGCCGAAACTCGGATGAGTGGTATTGACCTGCAAGATGGACGCTGCGTACGCAAAGGTGCGGTAGACTCCGTGAAGAAATGGGTACAGTCGAAAGGCGGAGTCATTCCCGCGAACCTCGACAGTAATTCTGATGCTATCGCCCGGATGGGGGGGACCCCATTAGCGGTTGCAGTAGACAATCGGATCTATGGACTTATTTACTTGAAGGATACCGTTAAGCCAGGCATGAAAGAGCGGTTTGATGAGCTGCGGAAAATGGGGATCAAGACCATCATGTGTACGGGTGACAATCCGCTCACCGCAGCTACGATTGCCCGTGAAGCCGGTGTAGATGATTTCATCGCTGAAAGTACACCTGAGGATAAAATAGCAGTCATTCGCCGCGAACAGAACGAGGGTAAGCTGGTTGCCATGACCGGGGATGGTACAAATGATGCCCCTGCCCTTGCACAAGCTGATGTGGGCTTAGCCATGAATAGCGGTACTACAGCTGCTAAGGAAGCAGCAAATATGGTCGATTTGGACTCTGACCCTTCGAAGATTATTGAGGTCGTGGCGATTGGTAAACAGCTGCTGATGACGCGGGGTGCGTTAACAACCTTTAGTATCGCGAATGATATCGCGAAGTATTTCGCCATTATTCCGGCGATGTTCATGCTCGCCATTCCTGAAATGGAAGCCCTGAATGTAATGGGACTAGGCTCGCCAAGCTCGGCTATAATATCCGCCTTAATATTTAATGCGATTATTATTCCCCTGCTCATCCCACTGGCTATGAAGGGTGTATCGTATAAAGCTATGAGCTCTACGAAGCTGCTTGGACGCAATATATTTATCTATGGGCTAGGCGGAGTGGTTGTTCCATTTGCTGGCATCAAGCTCATTGATATGATCGTAAGTGTATGGATTTAACGACGTGTTGACTAATCATTGAAAGGGTGAGAGCATCGTGAATAACGGAAACGCCATGGAGGACACTGAAGAGCAGTTATCATCATCGAAAGGTGCTTATTTCTTCATTATTGTACGACTAAGTCTAATATTTATTGTTCTCTGCGGAGTGATCTATCCTCTGACAACTACAGCGCTTGCCCAGGTTCTAATGCCGTCGCAGGCGAACGGCAGCTTGCTTAAGAATGATGCTGGAGTAGTTGTAGGCTCGGAACTCATCGGGCAGAACTTTACCAATCCAGCTTTATTTCATGGTCGTGTGTCTAGTATTGAGTATAAAGCAGAAGCTTCAGGTTCCAATAACTACGCTCCATCCAATCCGGATATGCTGCAGCGGACAAAGGATTTCATTACGCAGTGGAAGCTCGATAATCCGGATGTGCCCGTGAACAAATTGCCAGTTGATTTGGTCACCAACTCGGGTTCGGGGCTTGATCCGCATATCACACCAGCTTCAGCTATGGTGCAGATTCCTCGGATTAGCAATTTAACTGGTATTCCTGCGTCGCAGCTGGAAGAGCTTGTAAATAAGCATATCGAGGGTCGTGACTTAGGGTTGTTTGGTGAAGAACGGGTCAATGTGTTGAAGCTGAACATGGATCTACTGAAACTATCGAACAAATAAATATAGTAAATGTCCCTGCCAGATTACTAGAATCGGGCAGGGATATCTTGCTTTCTAGTGCATGATCGGGGTTAATAAGGAGTGGTCTTGATGGGAACATACCGGAGGAAGACGCCGGAGGAGCTGCTGCTCTCTATCTATGAGCTGCATCGGGGACGTCTGAAGATCTATATCGGTCCGGTCAGTGGGTCGGGCAAAACGTATCAGATGCTGCGTGAGGGCCAGGCGCTAAAAGCGCAGGGAATCGATGTTGTGATCTGTGCGGTTTCGACGAATCAGAGTCCAGAAACTAAGGATCAGCTGGGCGATTTGGAACGCATACCAAGTATTCATTGGTTTCAGAAAGATATAGAGAAGAAGGATCTTGATGTAGAAGCTATTGTGGCACGTAATCCAGAAGTTGTGCTAACCGATGGCTTGGCCCACCAGAATCGCGAGGGTGCGGAGAGATCTGGAAGACTGGACGATATCAAATACTTATTGAGCAATGGGATTAGTGTCATCACAACTGTAAATGTATACGAACTAGAAGGTGCTGCGGATCTGGCACGGAAATGGACCGGGATTGAGGTAGAGCATTCTCTTCCCGCTGAGGTGCTTACCCTTGCCGATGATATCGTTCTAATTGATGTGACCCCTGAAAAAATACTTCAGCGCTTGTCCGATGGCCATTTAGGTAAGCGCCAGCAGAGATCGCTTTTTAATAAGGGGAATTTAAGCAAGCTGCGGGAGCTGGCACTTCGGATGGTCGCTGAGGATGTTAATGACTCGCTGGAGAAACACCGGGAAGAACAAGGGCTGCAGGGAGCTTCGGGGATCGCAGAGAAGGTGCTGGTCTCCGCACAGTATTATTGGAATGGCTCGATCCATATAAGGCGTGGACAGCAGATCGCCAAGCGGCTAAATGGGGAACTGTCAGTGGTGTCATTCTGGAAGCAGGGCCTCACCCTTTCTAAGGAAGCAGCTACCTTTAAGCGTTCCCTCTGGAAGCTGACCGAGAAGATTGGTGCTTCTATGGAGGAAATCACCTTTCGCTCGAAGCGGGAGATCCCTCGTCTGTTAGTAAAATACGCAACCCGGCACAATATTACCCGGATCGTTATGGGACACTCCAAGCAGACCGCTTGGCAGGAGTTATGGAAAGGCTCGATCGCCAATTCGTTACTGAAGCAAATCCGAGGTGTGGATGTGTTCTTCGTGGCGGATCGTGCAGATCGCGAAGGAGAGCGTGTACTTCCAACCCGGCAGAGTCGTAATGAACGGAAAGCGGATGCCTATCACAGGTTAAGCAGTCAGGAAGTAAAGGATAAAATCGATGCGATTCGCGGAGGAACCTTTAAGGTATACATTGGGGCTGCTCCCGGTGTGGGCAAGACTTACAAGATGCTGCGTGAAGGGAACGATCTCTTGAAGAGAGGGATCGATGTCGTGATAGGGCTCCTGGAGACACATGGCCGCAAAGAAACCCTTGAACAAATCGGCGAATTGGAGACCCTTCCGCGTCTACGTATGGAGTACCGCGGGACTATCCTTGAGGAGATGGATACGGCAGCAATTATTAAGCGTAATCCAGAAGTCGTGCTAGTGGATGAACTCGCTCATACCAATATGCCAGGCAGCAAACATAAGAAGCGGTATATGGATGTTATGGAGCTGCTGGATGCGGGAATATCTGTGATTTCTACCGTGAATGTGCAGCATTTAGAAAGTCTGAATGACGCCGTAGAGCAAATTACAGGAGTTAGAGTAAGGGAGACTTTTCCGGACAGCATTCTACAGCGGGCAAATGAGGTAGAGCTTATCGATGTATCACCCAAGACGCTTCAAGAGCGAATGAAGGATGGAAAAATATATGCCATGGCCAAGGTGGATCAGGCGCTGGGGGCTTTTTTCAAAATCGGAAATTTAATAGCCCTTCGGGAGCTGGCATTGCGGGAAATTGCTGATGATGTTGATGAAAGGCTAGAATCTTGGGAACGTGTTGGTTCGTTACGGGGACCTTGGCGGCGTCAGGAAGTTATATATGTGTGTATCACCTTGGGGGATCATGCGGAGCGTTTAATTCGGCGTGGTTTTCGGATTGCATATCGTCTAAAAGCTTGCTGGTATGTTACGTATGTGCAGGAATTTAAACAAAATGGACCCGTATATGATAAACGTATAAAAGATTTAAAGGAATTGACGGAACGACTGGGTGGAACGTTTAAGATGATTGAGAGCGGGCTCCCCGCCCGAGTGGCGTCCTTGCTGCTTGAAAGATCTCAAGCTTTGCAGAGCACTCAGATTATTATCGGTCAATCACAACGCTCATGGCTGCGAAAAAGTATTCGCGGCGATGTTACCAAGCAGATTCTGCGTTCTGCCAGAAACGTGGATGTGCTGGTCGTGGCAGATCTCATACGTGAGGAAGCATAGACTAAGACTAACAAGTAAAAACGCCTTCGGCGTCCCTAAAGGACGGTAAGCGTTTATGCGAGAAATATAAGGATAATGTATAGCGTAAAAATTATAGATTCTTATATTTTGAAAAAGGGTATCTTCAAGCCGATTGGCTATGAGGATACCCTTTTTTGCAGCTATGAATTACATCATGTACTGAATAGTTTAATGGCTTAATTATTGGGCAGCTTCGATGAGGGCTTTGAGCGCAGGAAGATTAAATCCCTTGATCGCTTGATCCCCTGCTACAGTGACAGGAACACCCATGAATCCAAGCTTCTCAACTTCCTCTTGATAGACTGTGCTGGTCATAACATCTCTTACTTCAAAAGGGACACCCTGCTCCGTAAGATAATTTTTAACCAAATTACAGTCACTGCACCCTGCGGTTGAATAGACAATCACTGGCTCACTCATTGGTTCACAGCCTCTTTGATAGCATCTCTTGTGATTTTCCAGTGGGAAGTGTTCCAGCGAACCTCATTGTCCTCAAGCAGGAAGAGTTGTGGAGATTCATGTTTGATGCCAAAATCCTCAGCAATTTGATTGGAAACGGGACGATCCTCGATGACTAAGACCACTGCAGCGGCAGTATCCGCATCCTTCAGATAAGCCTGAAACTCTTCATTAGCTTTAGCACTAATCGGGCAGGTCGTGCTGTGTTTGAACAGCAGCTTCTTGCCAGGCTTAGCTACATATTGCTCAAGATCCTCCAGCGTATGGAGTTGTTGAATTGACATAGATATCACCCTCCTGGGATCGTTATTTTGAAATATAAGAGAGTATAAGCTTCACGTTATACATTATCCTTATATTTCTCGCATAAACGCTTACCGTCCTAAAAGGACGCCGAAGGCGTTATTGCTTGCTAACAATTGTGTTGTTAACAACCTGTAATCATGATTGTAACATATATCAAAATTAAAACAAAAAGGATTCTAAAAGGCTTGCACAAGAGGCGATATACCTGAAACCAATCGCGTTGAAAAAAAGAGTACAGCATGCTAAGGTGAAAAGAAGCAACATGCCTAACCATATCGCTACAAGATAGGAGTGTTCAGAAGAATGAAGAGAGTTGCATGTGTAACTGGAGCTGATCGTGGGCTCGGACTGTCGCTTGTACGTTCGTTGCTGGCCAAACAGTTCTCAGTATTTGCAGGACAGTATTTAAAAGAATCGGAAGATTTGAAAGCGCTTAAAGAGCAATATCCTGAACAGTTGGAGCTTATCCCCCTAGATGTCAGCAATAAAGATAGTGTAAAGCAGGCTGCAAGAGTGATAGCCAGTAAAACTGGATATGTCGATATGATTATTAATAATGCAGGTATTATTCGTTCTGCTGATAATGCTACTGTGCTGGTGGAGCTGGATGATGAAGGCATGGCAGAAATATATAATGTAAATACGCTTGGCGCGTTAAGAGTCAGCAATGCACTGATGGGACTGCTGCTGCAAAGTGAGGATAAATTAATCGTCAATATTTCATCAGAGGCAGGCAGTATTACCCGAAATAAGCGTATCAACATGTATGGCTATTGTATGTCGAAGGCAGCACTGAATATGCAGTCCTCCTTGATGCATAATCATCTGAAAACGCTTGGCGGTCAAGTAATGGTGTTCCATCCTGGCTGGCTGCAGACTTATATGCATGGTAAGAAGGATGAGCAAGCGGAAATGACTCCTGAACAGTCCGCGGAGCAGATTATCGACCTTGTTCTGGATTATAAAAAATATATGGGCGAGGAACCGGCCTATCTGGACACGGATGGCAGCTTATGGCCGTGGTAGAACGGATATTTCAAAATAGATAAGAAGAAAGGCGCTGATAACATGTCTACACTAAAAGCACTCGCACTAGGAAGCTACTCGGAGGTTAAATATCACCCCTTTGCTGGCGTGGACCAGGAGATCCAACAAATCCTTGCGAATGACTTACAGGTTTTCTCTTCAGAGGATTATGCACTTCTCAATAAAGAAACGTTGTCTGACTACAAGCTGGTAATCTCCTACACTGAATTTTCTGATGACAAAATCCCCGCGGAACAAAGTGGTGCTTTGCTAGCTTATGTGGCTGGCGGGGGCGGACTACTAGTGGTACATAACGGAATTTCCTTACAGCGCAATCAGGAGCTTGGCGCTATGCTGGGCGCACATTTCACCCATCATCCAGAGTATACTTCGCTGCAGATGTCCATACCCGCACGAGAGCATCCCATTATGCAGGGAATTGAAGAATTTGTAATTGAGGATGAGCCGTATTATTTTGAGATGCATCCTTATTTCGAAACGACAGTGCTCGCTGAATATTCTCATGAGGGAGCTATGCGCCAAGCGGCTTGGTGTCACGAATTTGGCTTGGGCCGGGTTGTTTATTTAATGCCAGGGCATCATTTACCTTCATTCTCAGTAGAACCCTTCCGCGAAATGATTCGTAGAGGTGGGCTTTGGGCAGCAGGATTATTGTAGAATATAAGCGGCGGATATACTTGTTGTAAAATTATAAATGAGTCCAACTGTGGGATAACTACGGTTGGATTTTTTTGTTGACTCTTACATTGATGTCAGGGTTTATACTGGTGTAGAACAATTCTCATGAACCCCGAGGAGATTGCTATGAAAATAGGTGAGCTTGCTAAACTGACGGGCGTAAGCGTCCGTTCAATTCGTTATTATGAGAGTCAGGGATTAATTTCGCCGATCCGTCAGGCCAACGGATATCGGGAGTACTCTCCGCTCGCTGTGGAGACGGTAGAAACGATAAAATTATATTTGAACCTGGGTCTGTCCACAGAGCAGATCGCGGGCTTTCTACATTGTGTTTTGAAGAACAAAGAAGCTTTCTGCGCAGAAGTGATGCCACTATACCGTAGCAAGCTTGAAGATATTGAACGTCAGCTTGTAGAACTGAATCAGATTAAACACAATTTGGAAGAAAGAATGGCCTCTATCTTGCAAGAGCAGAACGAGAGTAGTCTAGAGGCATGTACACTGGAGAGTTTGGAGTAGGTACTGCTGGAGTTGAAAATTATGAGGAGGAATGACAAATGGCTATTACAAATGCAGATAGCGCTGATTGGGTACGAGCAGAGATTCGCGGTGGTGGAACGGTTTTGGTAGATTACGGTGCGCCATGGTGTCCCCCTTGCAAGGTGCTGTTGCCTCTTTTGGAAGATCTTCATCAGGAATATGGAGATGATGTCTCTATTGTGAAGGTGAATTGTGACGAATTGCCGGATCTGGCTGGGGAAGCTGGTGTTATGGGGATGCCTACAGTCATTGTATATAAAGATGGGCAGCCAATGGAAAAGTTGGTTGGCTTACGTCCGATAGCAGCCTATCAAGGGATATTGAACAAGGTTATTCTAGCATAGGGAATTGGAATTTAGTTGTATTTTGATGCTATATTAATCTCAAGCTGAGAAGGCATTAAGAAGCCTCATCCGGATATTTTCCTGCGTGCACTAAATAGGCTAGACATGAAGCCCTAGGAGAGCGTCTACATTGTTGATCATCCGCTGAACGATGTAGACGCCGCGGTGAGCCGTGACGGTATGAAAGGCACAGCTTTGGAAGGAGTCTAGCACGTATGGATTTTCAGGTCGCATATACCAACTATCACTCTCTGCTGAAAGTAATTGCTTACCGTATGACCGGCTCTATAGCAGATGCAGAGGACCTCGTTCAAGACGTATTCATTGAGTACAGCAAGCTACAAACAATAGATATCACCCATCCGAAAGCTTACTTAATCCGTATGACAACAAATCGTTGCATCAACTATATGCAATCCGCCCGTATAAGGAGAGAGCAATATGTCGGCACATGGCTGCCGGAGCCGCTCGTCAGCTTTACGAATGGAGGAGGCGATAATCCTGCTGATCTCTTCGATCACGATGAAAATGTATCCTACGCCCTGCTCGTCATGCTGGAACATTTGTCGGCTGTCGAGAGAGCCGTCTTTATCTTGCGCCAATCCTTCGCTTTCGAATATAGCGAACTTGCTGATGTGTTAGGAAAATCAGAAGCCAACTGTCGAAAAATATTTAGCCGCGCTAATGATAAGCTGCATCAACAATCGCCAGTTCTGCCAGGCAACACGGCTCAGGCAACACCTCTTGCGACAGCATTCCTCGCAGCTGCGCGAGGCGGCAACGTCGATGCGCTTGTCAGCCTGCTGACTGAGGACGCGCTGCTTACGTCGGACGGCGGCGGTAAAGTTCGCGCAGCGATTTTCACCATTACGGGCAGAGATCGTGTTCAAGCTTTCATTGGAGGCGTCATTACGAAGGGCTTCCTCGGAGATTCGCAAAGGATGGTGCTACTTAACGGCCAGCTGGGCATCGTCATTTATCGGGATGGCCGGCCGCTTAAGGCGATCAGCTTCCAGCTTGATGCGGCCGGGGAGCGGATCGAGCATATTTATATCGTACTCAATCCCGATAAATTACAACGAATGGGGTAACCTGTCACAAACGGAGCTTTTGTATTGTCTTATTAGTGAAACAATCAAAAGATAACCGGTCTACAGCCGGAGAGGAGCTATCCCCATGGAACAAAGAATGGATCTGGCCGGTGAAATTCCAGCCGCATACAAAGCGATGATGGGTCTTGAAGCGTTCGTACAATCGACAGGCATGGAAAAGTCGTTATTGGAGTTAATCAAAATCAGAGCGTCACAAATTAATGGCTGCGCCTTCTGCATCGATATGCATACGAAGGATGCCCGCAAGGCAGGCGAGTCGGAACAGCGCATCTACATGCTGAACGCATGGCGTGAAGCGCCGTTCTACAGCGACGAGGAGCGCGCAGTGCTTGCGCTGACCGAATCGGTTACACTCGTGACGCAAGGACATGTACCGGACGATGTCTATTCGGAAGCGGAGCGCCATTTCGATACTAAGCGACTTGGCGAGATCATCATGGCAATTGTTACAATCAATGCATGGAATCGCATCGCGATCACCACTCGCATGATGCCGCAATAAACTTTAATTACGTCAGCCGAACGTCCAAGGCTAGCATCCGAAACTTTACAGATACAATAGAGATATAAGAACATATGAAGTTTAACTTAGGGAGATCCCATACTGTGGGGTCTTTTTTGTATGCATGAATTATCCATCTTCGGTAAAAAATACGGTCACAGCTATAAAGGAGGTGTTAGGGGTGTGGAATGAGGTAATAGAATTAATTCCAAGTTGGGGTGTGGTTTTCCAAGGGATTATGATTTTCTGTGTCCCTTTTTTCCTACTTCGTACAATAAGCTGGGCCAAAGCTAAAGAAGACAAGATAACGACTAGAGCGGAAAAAGCTACTGGCAGCAAAGGTGGAGGTGTTCCTTACGGAGAAGCATCTGGAGAAACAAGTATCGCAAAAAGGCCTGAGCAGCATAGCTCGGCTGAGGTTACAAAGAATGATGGTACAAGAATAACTTATAGTGGCCATTTTGAGGATGATTTGCAGAAATTCAGTGAGATCAGTGCCGATATGCATGATGTAAATGTAAGGGAGTTGCGAATCGGAAGCATAAAGACAAGAGCGGCACTTTTCTACGTAGACGGGCTAACGGACAAAGACAAAATGGATCAGAATATATTGAAGCCGTTAATGAATGCATATCAGCCTTTTAAGGATATGAATTCCGTACCGGCTGCGAAAGATCTACAAGATATTCTCATACATGAGATCCTCCTCATATCGGAAGTTGAGCTTACGGATAATGCATACCTCTCTCTTCAGAAGGTGTTATTTGGATCTGCCGTGCTGCTCGTGGAGGGGATATCTAAGGCTTTTGTACTCAGTAGTCCGAAGGGGAATACAAGAGGGATTCAGGAGCCAGAATCTGAAGGAGTCTTGCGGGGCTCGCGAAGCGGATTTAACGAGACATTAAGTGATAACACAGCGATGCTGCGTAGACACGGACAGAGTACAGAACTAGCTATGATTTCTTTTACTGTAGGAAAGAGAATGCAGAAGGAATTGATCCTAGCCTATATCAAGGATATTGCGAATGATGAACTTGTAGAAGAGGTCAAACGAAGAATTAGAACGATAGATTTAGATGATGTTCAAGAATCTGGTTATGTTGAGCAATTGATCGAAGATAATGGCTATAGTCCTTTCCAACAGATTCAGAATACGGAAAGGCCGGACCGTGTAATGGCAGCACTTTTGGAAGGAAGAGTAGCTATTTTACTTGACGGTACACCCTTTGCATTGATTATGCCGGTAACCTTCGGGATGTTACTGCAATCGCCAGAGGATTATAACGATCGCTGGATGGTAGGATCGATGCTACGTCTTTTGCGTTTTTTTGCGGCATTGATATCCCTGTTTGCTCCGGCACTATATATTTCCTTCCTTTCGTTCCAGCCAGGCTTGATTCCAACTAAGCTAGCCATTTCTATTATCGCCTCCCGGCAAGGAGTCCCCTTTACTGTATTAATCGAAGCCTTGATTATGGAGGTCTCGATTGAAATATTACGAGAGGCTGGGCTTCGCTTGCCTAAACCTATCGGTCCGGCGATGGGAATTGTCGGCGGTCTGATCATCGGTCAAGCCGCGGTAGAGGCTGGAATTGTGAGTCCGATTTTAGTCATTGTAGTATCAGTTACGGCTGTTTCTTCCTTCTCTATGCCCATGTATAGTGCTGGGATGACGCTTCGTATGCTCCGTTTTGCAGCCATGTTTTTTGCAGCCATTTTCGGATTATACGGAGTTGTACTGTTTTTTCTCTTGCTTAGTAGTCATTTAATTAAGCTGAAGAGTTTTGGTATTCCTTATCTTGGTCTGGCAGTCCCAAATAAGATGGTGAATTGGAAGGATTTTATATTCCGTATGCCTTTTCAATTTCTAACCAGGCGACCTACGTTTTTGAAACCAAAGGACCCCTTGCGTAAAGGGTGAGAAGTCTAGGTAAAGGAGGAAGAGAACATGAGCGCCGATGTAAAGGACCGAATTACTGCTGTTCAAGCGACGATCATTCTAGCCAATTATACGATTGCGGCAGGGGTACTTACGCTTCCTCGGACCATTGTAGAGGCCAGTGGTAGTCCAGATGTGTGGATAAGTATTTTTTTAGGGGGAGTAATCTCCTTTCTGTTCGGATTGATCATAGTGAAGCTTAGTCAACAGTTTCCAGGCCAAACTTTCTTTCAGTATATCGGGAAGATCATCGGCAAGCCACTCGGAATGGTTCTGTCAATAGGAGTCATTGGGTATTTTCTCAGTATCGCCGGCTTTGAGATACGTTCGGTGCAGGAGGTGACCTCTTTCTTTCTACTGGAAGGCACACCTCCTTGGGCTATTATGGCTGCTTTTATATGGATCGCCTTCTATTTATGCAGGGGAGGAATTAATGCGATCGCTAGCATGTGCAGACTCATTGTTCCGATTACCTGGACAGTGTTTCTGGGGGTTTGTCTGCTTAGTTTCGAAGTTTTCGACCTCAATAATTTACTTCCAGTACTTGGAGATGGTTTGGAACCCGTGTGGAAAGGGATCAGACCAACCATCCTAACCTTTACAGCTGGAGAAGCAATGCTATTCGTTGTTGCTTTTATGGACAAGCCCCAAAAAGCAGTAAAGGTAATTATAGCCGGAACCTGTATATCGACGATATTTTATGTCCTGGCTGTTGTAGCAACCTTAGGGGCCTTTTCTATAGATGGAGTTCTCACAAGAACCTGGCCGTTTCTCGATCTTGTACGAAGTTTTGAGGTGAACTATCTCATCTTTGAAAGATTTGAGTCGTTGTTGTTAGTGATATGGATTATGCAGATTTTTTGTACCTTTTGTATTGCAATTTATGCAGCGGCTTTAGGATTGTCCCAAGTGATCCATAAAAACTTCAAAAGCTGTTTGTTGGCTACTCTTCCATTTGTTTATGTAGTTTCTAGAATTCCACCAAATGTGAATGCTCTGTTTGCTTTAGGGACAGGTATCGGTGATTCTATGCTTATTCTATTCGGATTGCTTCCATTGCCATTGTTAATTATCACATATTTCCGGAGGGCTGCTTCATGAAAAAATGGCGGTTGTGGATCGTGCTCTCTGTACTATGTTCTCTGTTATCAGGCTGCTGGAGCAGCACACCGATCGAGGAATTAAACATGCAGATTGGTGTTGCACTGGACAGTGCGGAGGAGTCAGGAGGCGAAGAAGTAGCTAATCCGGAAGGTGGGAATGCAAAGCCTACAAAAATAATCAGTACCTATCAATTTACGATTCCGCAGGGGTCGGGAGGAGCTGTTATGAAGTCTTCTGCCAGTTCCTCTTCCTCCTCCTTTAAGAATTACTATAATATGAGTGAAACTAGCGATTCTATCTTTGAAGCGCTACGGCAGCTTTCACTGCGTACTAGACGCACTCCGATAGGCCATCACCTAAAGGTCATTGTGATTAGTGAAAAACTCGCGCGTTCCAATAATCTTACTAAACTAATAGATTTCTTTACTCGGGATAATGATATCCGTCCGAGTGTTATGTTATTTGTCAGCAAGGGAATGGCCAAGGATGTATTGGAAAATGCACTGCCGGGTCAGACTCCTGCGTTTGTACTTGAAGGGATATTCAATAACAGAGACCGTAACATGGGGATATGGGAGCCGGTAACTTTGGCAAAAGTTGCTGGCCCGTTGCAAGGAAAGAAAAGCTTCTTATTGCAAAATGTTATCGCTATTGATCAGGAGACAAAGCTATCGGGAGCAGGTGTAATCAACGGGGAAACGGGGAAGCTTGTTGGTTTTTTGGACGAGTCGGAACTGAAAGGGATGGCTTGGCTGACCGGAAAGGGGCTAGGGGGAGTGCTTAAGACGTATAATCCGGATAACCATGACCTCTTAACCTATGAGGTTAAAACCATGAATAGCAAGATCAAAGCCAATGTGAATAATGGTCAGATCTCTTTTAACGTGAAAATAACATCTACAGGTAGATATGCTGAGGTCTTTGCCGAGAAATCAAAGAAATTACACGACGGAATTGTAAAGAAGGATAAAGCCTTGCTGCAGAAGCGTGTCCTAGAAATGGTGCAAACTACTGTTACAAAGATGCAGAAGGAACTGCATACCGAAGCTGCCGGTTTCGGCACCAGTCTACATAATCAGCATCCAGCCGTATGGCGGAGCGTCAAGGATAACTGGGACGAAACCTTCAGCAAAATTCCAATTACTTATGAAATAAACCTGAATATTGAGGAATACGGCGCATCAGATACAACCGCTGAATAGAAAGATTGTAAAAGATTCAGAGTTACTTCTTTTGATGTGTGAGCGGTATGACATCATTTTGGTGCAGCGCATCGAGTACTTCGGTTTTTAATTGTTCAGTAAAGGTATTCCATGTTTTTTTGCTCGTATTCAGCTCTTCTCGCCCAATAGAATTTAGTGTTTCCAGCCAAAGGTGTTTATCGTTTATCAGCCCGAGCTGATCTTGGATCTGCTTATATATTTCCTCATGGGCATGAAATTTTTGATTTAACGCAAAAGAGGCTGCACTAGCGGTATATCGCAGTTCCTTAGCAGCCATCCTCAGCTCATGCAGTGAGTCGAAGGCTGCTTCTGATTCGGCATCTTGTCCACGAAATATAGCCTTGCAAGCTTTTTTCTTCTGCTCGTAAGCTACCTCAAGTTCGCGCATGACAACGTTGGCATCTTTTTTCGCTAACAGGGCCTCTAGCTGTTCACTTAAGAAAGCTTTCCACTTCTCATCCAGATCTTCATTGATTAGCTTAGGCAGCTCATCGGCCAGCTTCTTACGATAAGTTTTGCGCTTGTCCTTTTGATGGTCGATCACAGCCTTCAACAGTTCTGCTGTCTTTGTATCGCCGTTTTCCTTGGCGTGTTTACGTTTAGCCCTGAACGATTCAATCAGAACATCTGCATCTCTGACCTTGCCTAATCTCTTTTGGGCTTTTTCAAATAGGGGGTATAGCCCTAGAGTATGACCAGGGTCGAGAATGGATAGCAGTGTTAACAGCTTGCGGCAGTTCACTCTTGCCTGGTGAATGTCCTCGTCATCGAATTTGCTAAGTACATCATGGCAGTAATCCCAGAAATCAATATACAGCAGGTTAAGTGCCTGTTCCCATTGTCTTGTCTTGGTTACCTGTCGTTCCTTCATCACTTCCACTGTCATGCGGCATCACTCCTTAACGTTGTGTATAGCATGAACCTAAGGTTCCCCCCTATTCGAGCTGGGGCATGTTCGTATACTATAAGGATAGCGTTATCATAACCTCATTTCAATTCTGATTTCGCACTAGCGAAGCAGATCGATTACAATAATACGGATAATACGGGAAAGAGGGGAATCGGTGGATACTCGGGAGTACGATGCAATAATCAATGGATCTGTTAATAGAAGTAAAGAAGTCATCGGACTTCCTGCGGAAATGGGACTTTTCCAGCATCTAATCTTAAAGGATGACAGGATAGATGCGGAAGCAAAGGGCTTCGGGGAGATGTTGATCCCGTTCGCCTTTGAAGAGACCCTTTGTAGGGATGTCGGAGCGGGACTTGTTCCTCCTAGTCTGCACCTATGGATTCATTCTGGGGGTGTTGTGCTCGGCCTACGGGACAGCAAGCTTCCGTACGCGGCCCAGGCGATGGCTAAGTTGGAGCAGCAAGGCATTCGTACAGCGGTGAGACATTCCGGTGGTGCTGCGGTGCCTCTGGATGATGGAATTGTTAATGTTTCGCTAGTTCTCCCCAAAGGACGTGGAAAGCTGGACTTTCACGATGACTTTAGGCTTCTGGCTTCACTGATCACTGAGGCAGTTGCTATGAGTCATCCACAGGCTGCGGCTCAAATTGAGGCTGGTGAAATTGTTGGTTCTTACTGCCCGGGGGACTTCGATTTGGCGATCGGTGGGCGGAAATTTTGCGGCATTGCTCAGCGCAGACAAAATAATGCCTATTTCGTACATGCATTTGTAGTGGTTTCGGGTTCAGGACAGGGACGTGGTGAACTCATTCATAAATTCTATGAGCAAGCCTCTGGAGGAGACTCAGCATTAGCTTATCCACGGGTTCGTCCAGAGACGATCGCTGGGCTTGGCGAACTAGGTGGACCGAATGCGACTGAAGTATTTGCCGAAGGTATTAGACAAGCATTAGCCCATCGTGGAGTGGTGCTTAAATCCTCTGACAGGCTACAGCAGGAGACCGGATATTTCCTAGACTATGAAGATCCGCGTGTTCTGGATGCTGCGCGAGTTCTGCATGAACGTTATGCCCAAGGATAAATGGATTTTGAGCATCGTTAAGAAGGACGTAACAGAAATCTGGCGAGAGGCCAGACTCTGTTACGTCCTTTTTAAGCATATAAGTCCGGACGTCTGTCTGCAAAAATCGGGATTTGTGCTCGAATTTCACGCACCATATGTAAATCGATATCCCCCGTTAGGATTTCTTCCCCTTCAGAAGCTTCACATAAAACATCTCCCCAAGGATCAATGATCATAGAATGCCCAGCAAAGGTATTGTTAGGATCGCTTCCTGCACGGTTGCAGGCTACTACATAACATTGGTTCTCGATCGCTCGGCTGATCAGTAGTGCACGCCAATGAGATAGCCTGGATAATGGCCATTCTGCACTGATAAACAAGATTTCTGCACCTTGTACGGTATGGGCACGAACCCATTCTGGAAATCGAATATCATAACAGATTAATCCGGCACATAACGTGCCCTCCAATGTGAAGAGGCCTTTGCCTTCTCCAGGCTGCAAATATAGATGTTCATCCATTAGCTGAAACAAATGTAGCTTACTGTATTCACCAACGAGTTCTCCAGTTCGATTAAATACAAACATACGATTAGTTACACCGGAGGCGTTCCTGCTAGCGACTGAACCAGCGACGATATTGATGTTGTATTGTCTGGATAAGCTGGAGATGAATTCCTTGGTAACTTCTCCTTCTGGATCGCCAATATCTTCTAGTCGGGTCAGATCATAGCCAGTGGTCCAAAGCTCAGGGAGAATAAGACAGTCGGGGGCTGTAGCGGCAGCTTCACAAATTTTATTTGCTACAGTAGCATAATTCATATCGGGATTGCCAAATGCTATATCCAGCTGAATCAGGGAGATTCTCATAGGATTCCTCCTTTTTGTTCAAGACTATAGCACCATAAGAGGATAAGCAATGTTGATTTTTAAGAAATGATTTGATATATTAGTTGACGGGTCAATGAATATCAGTTAATATAATTTTATACAAAATAATTGCACGCAATTAATTTTATAAAGGAGGTATATTTTGACGGAGCACTATCCTGAGGAAGACCGCATATTTGAACTGCTTCAGGCATTAAACAAGGGAATCTCTCCGAAATTCGAACGATGTGCTGGGATTAGTCCCACACGGCTTCGCCTCCTGTATGAACTATTCCAGGTGGATGAAGTCAGCCAAATTACACTGCAAAAGGGCATGGACATAGATGCGGCCGCCGTCACTCGGCACTTGAAAGGGATGGAAGAGAGTGGTACGATCACTCGCCGCAACAACCCCGCAGATAACAGGGTTACATTGGTCTCATTAACGGATCAAGGGCGGGAAAGAATGATTCAATATGGCGAAGAGAAGAGACGATTTGTCGCTACTCTGCTTACTGGATTTAACGATCAGGAGCGAAAAGTGCTCATAGATATGCTTAATCGTCTGCAATCTAATATCAATCTGTTGTAACTACCAAAATCACACACTCAAAGGAGAAATACACATATGAACGCTACACAAACACAAACCAATGATTTTAAAGAAATTATTACGGGTCGCCGCTCTATCCGCAAATATGATCCATCCGTTAAGATCAGCAAAGAAGAGATGACTCAGATTCTTACGGAAGCGACTCTTGCACCTTCTTCTGTAAATATGCAGCCTTGGCGGTTTCTTGTTATTGAAAGTGACGAAGCAAAAGCTACTTTAGCTCCTCTTGCTCGCTTTAATGGCGTACAAGTTGAAACCTCTGCAGCTATGATTGCCATCTTCGGTGATTTGAACAATTTCGACTACGCTGAGGAGATTTATGGTACAGCTGTTGAACGTGGACTAATGCCTGCTGAAGTAAAAGAAAACCAATTAACTAGATTAACTGCTCACTTTGCTACCTTGCCACGTGAAGTTAACAAAGATACTGTGCTTATTGATGGTGCTCTTGTTGCAATGCAATTGATGCTGGTTGCCCGTGCACATGGATACGATACAAACCCAATTGGCGGTTATGAAAAAGATCAAATCGCAGAAGCATTTGGCATGGAAAAAGATCGTTATGTTCCTGTAATGTTGCTTTCCATCGGTAAGGCTGTTGATGCAGGTTACCCATCTGTCCGTTTGCCTATCGATAAGATTGCTGAGTGGAAATAATACTTTATACCTTAGGAGGAAAATACAATGATCATTATCCATGCAGTACTTAAAGTGAATCCAGAACGTCGCGAGCAGTTTTTGGCGGAGTCCAAAACACTTCTCACAGCTACTCACGCTGAAGAAGGAAATCTCTCTTACGAGCTGTATGAGAATGCCGGAGAAGCGAACTCATTTATTATGGTGGAGACTTGGCGTGACGCTGAAGCCGTATCCAGCCACAATACGAGCGCTCATTTTACCGCGTTCTCAGCTAAAGCTGGTGAATTCTTGGCTGCGCCACTAGACGTAAAAGTATTTAGCGCAGAGCAAGTGAAATAAATTATCTCGATTCTTAGTGAATCCTGGTTGATCTTAAACAGGGATGTTCCATAGCCATAATGGCTGAGGGGCATTCCTGTTTTTTTATGTTCCCCGTTTATATGGAGGAGTTCAAGGGTATCTATCCTTACCTTGATACATGTGCACTCACAATAAAGATAGGGGATCTTACATATGGAAATACAGAAAAATATGATCGATATGGTGAACTATTATTTATCAGGAGGTTCACTTGTCTGCATTATGGGCGAAGCAGGAGAAGAGGCGGAGCGCAGACTAATGGGGATCGATCTGGAGGCGGCTAGAGCATACCGACAGTCCATTGGCGGAGTCATTACGGAGGGGCAGCAGCTATTTCAGGTTCCTGGCTTTAGCCCAAGATTGCTGGGGCAACTTACTGAAGTATTAGACAGATTAGATTCAGACAAGCTAAAAGCTCTGGCCCCACAAACCACATGGAATAACCAAGTAGATCCTTACGTGAATGGACCCGAGTGCCTAGGGATGATACTAGAAGAAATAAAGAAGGCACAGCATTATATTCACCTGTCCGTGATGCTCTTCTTTAATGACCGTTCAGGCAATCTGGTTGCAGATGAATTATTTCACGCCCTTAAACGTGGGGTGAAGGTACGGATCATGGTCAATTACACGCTGACAGCTTTAGGGTATGAGAATAATCTGGCGTTTGGTCAATTTTCCAAGATTTCTGAAAGGCTCGAGGATGCAGGAGCTAAGCTGTTGAATACCTTCAATTCTTATTATACAGCCGTAGAATGGCGTATGAAGCGGAAGGCGCTGAAGCAACAAGGCGTACCGGAAAGTATCCTGTTCTTACAGGATAAAGTACAAGAGGACGTTGAAATCACTAGGCTGAATGTCATTGATCACCGGAAGTTTATGGTCATTGATGGGGTAACCTCTATTATTGGCAGCCTGAATATTGGAGATCAATACACGTACGTGACGCCTGTTCAGGCATCTTCCTCGATCAGTATAGATGGACATCTACAGGGGATTCCTAGTAAAAAAGAGGAGTGGCATGATGGCTGCTTCCGGATCCGTGGCGCGGCGGCGCAGCCTTTAAATGCTAAGTTTCATTCCCGTTGGTTACTTCTGGGAGGTGATCATTTTGACGTGGATGATGCCTTCTACCATCCGAATGTAAATTATCATTTTGGGGAGGAAGAATGTACACTGTTTGCAAGCTTTCCGGGTAATCCAGTTAACTTAATTCAGCAATACTATTTGAACTTAATTACCTATGCGACTGAGGAGACGGTGATTGTAAATCCTTATTTGATTGATCAAGAGTTTTGGGATCGGCTAGGGGAGCTGGGGCCAGACTGTTCCTGTCATCTGAGCATCTGCAATCCGCTGAAGGTTAATGATCATCCTACCAATACTGCGGCGGTACGAGGCAATATGTATAAGCCGTTTCTCAATGGGGTTTCCTTTTATGATTACAGCTTCACAGGTCGTTTTTCACATTGGAAAATAGCCTATGACCACAGATCACGGGCGGTATTTCATGGCTCCTACAACATCAATGAGAGAAGCGCCTGCCACGATTTCGAGCTGGGAATGCTGGTGAAAGGGGAGGCCTTCGCAGCGCGGATAAAGTCTATGATCGATTATGATCTGGGTGTCTCACGGAGAATTACGAAGAAAAGTGAGTTCTTTAAGCATCCTTGGCTGCATCCTAGTATGTATCTGAACAAGGTTACTCAGAATTACACTTGATAATATCGGTTCATTGTCATGTATAATGATCGTTATAAATTATCAAGGTGGAATAATAGCTATGAAAATCAAAATTACAAAGAGTGGTATGAAAAAGGATGAGGTATTCTTTCGCACAGAGTTTGGCGAGGGTCGGGGGATCTGGTGCGGAGCTCCTGTGGAGCCAGATACGGAAACAGATGTGGAATTCGAGCTTTCGGAGCTGCTGATGAGATGGGTGGATATTCTGCCTGTACCTACTAGTGAGTTCAATACAAGGTTAGAGGGAGATAAGGTTGTTTTTACCGGTGTGCTGGAGAATATTGAAGAGGACGGAACAGGATTTTTGCGAATAGGTGAAAGTTTAGTGATGTTCGAGTGTCTCGGTGAGCCTATGGCGCTTGGTGTGTTTGTAGAAGTACAGGTTCGTAATGTGAGCATCTACCCCTTGAGTATTTGACGCTTATCAGGGACTAAGATAACATACAAAGATGACATTAGAATCAGAAGTAAGCTATGAGGAGTAGAAGTCTATGAACACCGAAATTCAGCAATTTAAGACCGAATTCTTCAAGGCGCTGGCTCATCCAATGCGAATTCGTATACTGGAACTGCTCAGCGAAGGTGAGAAGAATGTGAATGAGCTACAAGCCATTCTAGGATCAGAAGGTTCTGCTGTATCCCAGCAGTTAGCTGTTTTACGCGCTAAGAATGTAGTAGCCAGTGTAAAAGAAGGTACCACTGTGATCTATTCGTTACGTGATCCTCTAATTAAAGATCTTCTGGTCGTAGCTAAACAAATATTTGATAACCATCTGGTGAATACCATTTCATTGCTCGAAGGTATGCGCGGAGAATAAAGGAATAACATTATTTTGGCGTTGACAACAGTTGCGTCCTAGAGTAATGTTTTTCTTATATTCAAATAATCAGATATTTAAAGAAAAGAAGGTTTGATCATGACAGGGTGGGGCCGATATAAAGGCTACAACATGAATGCATTTCGCAAGGATTTGATTTCGGGAACAATCGTTGGTGTTATTGCCATTCCTTTGGGGATGGCATTTGCTATTGCATCTGGTGTAAAACCGGAGTATGGCATTTACACGACAATCGTTGCCGGAATATGTATTTCATTGTTCGGAGGATCAAAATTTCAAATTGGTGGGCCAACAGGTGCTTTTATTCCTATCTTGTTTGCCATTGCGATGGAGTATGGCTATGAGAACTTGCTTATCGCTGGAATGATGGCAGGGGTTATTCTAGTTCTCATGGGGTTATTAAAGCTGGGTGTATTGATTAAGTTTATTCCAAGGCCAGTAACGATTGGTTTCACAGCAGGAATAGCAGTCATTATCTTCACCGGGCAGATTGCTAATTTCCTTGGACTAAGGAATATAGAACGGCATGAGAGCTTTGTAAATAATATGAAAGAAATAGGGCTTCATCTATCGACGATGAATGGATACAGTATTCTGACCGCCGTGATTTGTCTTGCCGTCGTTATCCTAGCAATTCGATTCGCCCCGAAGGTGCCTGGATCATTGATAGGTCTTCTGTGCGCGACTGTGATTGCTGTGTTATTCTTTAGCGGCAAAGTGACTACGATTGGCTCTGCTTACGGAGAAATCCCAAATACCTTACCGAGCTTTCGATTTCCGGACATTACTTGGGAACGAATTACCCTGCTAATTCGTCCGGCATTTATCATTGCAATGCTAGGTGCTATAGAGTCATTGTTATCCGCTGTTGTAGCGGATGGAATGACAGGCAGCCGCCATAATAGTAACCGAGAGCTGATCGGTCAGGGGATCGCAAATATTGCTGCTCCATTGTTCGGGGGCATACCAGCGACAGGAGCAATTGCTAGAACAGCGACGAACATCAAGAGTGGCGCTGTTTCTCCGATCTCGGGGATCGTTCATGGTGTTGTGGTATTTCTAATTCTCCTGTTGTTCGCACCCTATGCTTCCAGTATTCCTTTAGCTGCGATGGCACCGATCTTAATGGTAGTAGCTTGGAATATGAGTGAGCGCAAAGAGTTCCTCCATCTGCTTAAGATCAAGACCGGCGATTCCTTGGTGTTATTCATCACCTTCTTGTTAACGATATTTGCAGATTTAACGCTGGCAGTAGAGGTAGGATTAATTCTTGCGGTTATTCTGTTTGTGAAACGAATGGGAGAGGTTCATTTGGTAGCCAAAGTGCTGCCTGATCCGAAGTCTGTTAAGGTAGAGGCACATATGGTTACGGAGAGTCATGACTGTCCGCAAATTGGAATTTACACGGTGGAAGGTCCGCTGTTTTTTGGCGCTGCTTATCGATTCGATGACACTATGCCAAGCTATGGCTCAGATCAACCTAGAATTATATTAATGCGGATGGGGAAAGTACCCTTCATGGATACTACCGGAGAATCCAATTTAGCAGAGCTGGTGCGGCATTTACAAGCCGTTGGAGGGAAACTTATGATCTCAGGTATTCAGCCACAGCCGCTTGAGCTACTCAAGAGAACTGGACTGTATAGTACCATAGGTGAGGCTCAGTTTTATCCGCACACCGGGGAAGCCATTAATGACGCACTTATCAGCATCGATTACAACAAGTGTATTGGATGTAGCCATGCTGCTTTTAGGGAGTGTACAGCATTCTCCTGTCTGGAAGAGGCGGGAAGTGTGCGCGGTCTTAAAGGGCGTAAGAAACCTGTAATTGCACCTGAACTAAATAGTGGTCTTTGAGTGAAATAGATAAGAGTCAGCCCGGACGTTTCTGCGTCCGGGTTTTTGGTTCAGATATAAGAAGTATAAGTTTCACACTATACATTCTCCTTTTATTTCTCGCTTAAACGCTTATCGTCCTAATAAGGACGACAAAGGCGTTTATACTTGAGATTGGACTTGGGAATGCCAAATTTGTACAATTGGGTATAAGTTAAATGTAAACTATCTCGATAAGGAGAATATAGGCTCATGAAGGAATTGCATTATCCGAAGGTGTTTATGCTCTTGGCAGGTCTGTCTGTGGCGACATTGGCCGTATATCGTGTAGTGTCACTACAGACGGATTCGTTTTATGCATTTTTACTCTGGAATTTATTCCTGGCTTGGATTCCGTTCCTGTTCTCGATGGCTGCTTATGAACTGGATAAAAGGAAGATAGGCGGATTGCTGCTTGTTCCGCTAGGCGTCGCTTGGCTGCTGTTCTTTCCGAACGCGCCTTATCTCATGACGGATCTGGTGCATCTGACGATAAGAAAAAGCAGATATATCGTGGATGGCACCATTCAGAATCGGTATTGGTATGATTTGGTTACTCTCTTATTGTTCACTTGGAGCGGCTGGTTGACCGGGTTCTTCTCTTTATACCAGTTTCAGACGGTTGTTTATCGCAAGAGCAGCCTGCTGTTCTCTTGGATATTCGTACTCGCAGCATGTGTACTTGGGGGGTATGGTGTCCTGCTTGGCCGAGTCTACAGGCTGAATAGCTGGGACGTACTGACGGACCGGCATCAGTTGTACCAACTGGTTATAGACAGCTTGAATCGACAGTCGGTATTTTTTAGCTTGTTCATAGCGTTTGTATTGCTGGTTATCTACGCTACGATGTACTGTTTGCTGAATGGTCTAGGAACCAGTGAAAGAGGAAGGGGCGCTAAGCGCATACGTGGTTAATCCATAAATTCGGGATCAAATTGGTATTGCTTCAGGTCTACCACACCTTTTTCATTAAAAATAATCCCTTCTTCCTGCAAATAAAGCTTCTGGAGGGAGTTAGATTCATCTTCAGTCAAGGCGATCATTCCTTTGGCGTTGATAACCCGATGCCAGGGAAGTTTATATTTTCTACTCATGGAGTGAAGGATACGAACTACCTGCCTAGCGCCTCTTGGGCTTCCTGCCGCGCGGGCAACGCCTCCGTAAGTCATTACTTTACCTTCAGGTATAGATTGTATGATACGAATCACTTGTTCTGTAAATGGTGTCATAGGGAGCTCCTATCTCTTATTTTCATCAAATTATACCAGATGATCACTGCAATCATAAACAATCAACAAAACCGCTGCTAAAGCGGTTTTTTTTATTTTAACGGATGGAACTTATTCTCCTTTGTGAAGAAGTTGATCCCTTTACAGTATAATTTTGGCGGATAGTATTTAGTGAGACGGGGGATAATTTCTAGGAAACCTATTGTGACAGGAGTGACTACTGTGGAGAAACAATCAGCACAGGGGATCAGTAACAACTCTCAAAATAACGATAAGTCTGGGCAGACTCCCAGTACGTCACTAGATGAAATGATGAATCTGTTTCGGCAAATATTCAAGGATGATGGAACACTTAGAATAAGAGTGATAAATAATATCCATAGTGACGGCATCCGCTGCGGATTGGTCTATGTAGACGGAATGGTAGACAGGGAAATGATCCAGTACGGGGTGATAAAGCCTCTTATGGATTTTGATTTTACGGCGATGGATAGCGGGAATACAGCTGAAATGATGGAGAAAATTCGGACGCTGGTTATTAACATTAGCGATGTGGTTTGCTCTACGAGTTTGGATGAGATGGTTAGCGCGGTCGTAGCTGGAAAAACATTGTTTCTGATGGATGGCTTTGCGGGTGCGCTTAACATTAGTGCGCAGGGGTGGGAAACGAAGGCCATCGCGGAGCCTGTGACGGAAAAAAGTGTAAAGGGTCCGCGAGAAGGATTTACAGAGTCTCTGCTTGTAAACTTGACGCTCATTCGCCGAAGAGTGCAAAGTCCGGACTTAAAGATTATTTATGGTCAAGTCGGGACTCGCTCCAAAACACAAACTTGTATTTGTTATATCGAAGGTTTGGCCTCACCAGATGTTATTAAAGAGCTGCAGAACCGAGTTCAGCAGGTGGACATAGATGTTGTATTGGATACGTCTGTTCTTTCAGAGCTTATTCGGGATGAACCCTTTTCACCCTTTGAGATGACGGGGAGCACAGAGCGACCTGATTCTGTAGTGAGCAAAATTATGGAGGGTAGAGTTGCCTTATTAATGGAAGGCAGTCCTTATGCAATGACAGTGCCCTATTTGTTTGTAGAGAATTTTCAGGCCAGTGCTGATTATTATATTAACTATTACTTTGGTTCATTTAACCGAATGATAAGGGTACTTGGAGCTTTTTTGTCTATTAGTATTCCTGCTTTGTACGTAGCTTTGGTTACTTATAGCCAGGAGATGTTGCCTACCATGTTGTTGCTTAGTATTTCAACATCGAGAGTAGCCGTCCCCTTTCCGACTGTGGTGGAGGTCTTGTTCATGCTAACGATATTTGAAATTCTGCGAGAGGCAGGAGAACGAATACCGACCTACATTGGTCAGGCGATTAGCATCGTAGGTGCGCTAGTGCTGGGTCAGGCGGCTGTGGAAGCGAGAATAGTTAGCGCACCTATGATTATTGTTGTGGGTTTAACCGGAATTATGGCTTTGCTTAACCCTAGGCTGACGGGCCCTTTAATTGTAGTAAGGTCGCTACTGCTGTTTGCAACCTTTTTTTTGGGATTATACGGGTATTTCTTAGGTGTGATCGGTTTAATTATTCATTTGATGAGTTTACGTTCCTTTGGGGTTCAGTACATGCTTGGAGTTGGTTCTATTCGCCCGCAGGACATTAAGGATACAGCTATAAGGGCGCCGTGGTGGCATATGTATTTACGTCCAGCGATGATTGGGGCGCGTAACCGAAAGAGAAAAGCGACAAATAAAGTAAGGAATCGGTCATGAAAAAAATCAAAAAAGGGTTGCTAGCTTGTATATCGCTATTACTTCTGGTCAGTATCTTGGGCTGTTGGGATTACACTGAAATTGAAGATAGGGCGGTTGTAGCAGGCATTGGCATCGATAAAGATTCTGACGGGAAGCTATTAGCAACGGTCGAAATCGTGGATACGAAAGAGGGGATGAAGTCTAGTCAAGCGGGATATAAGATGGTTAGTCTTTCAGGTAAAACGTTGTTTGAAATTGTGCGAAGTATGATTTCAATCACGGGAAAGAAATTATTTTGGAGCCATTCCAAGGCGATCATTATCAGTGAGGAGGTAGCGAAGGAAGGGGTTGTAAAGGTGATTGATTGGTACAACAGAGATACAGAAACTCGATCGGATGTATACGTGTTTATTTCTAAGGAGAAGACGGCTCAGGAAGTAATTAATTTAAATAGCTCAACAGAAACTATTATGTCTTATGGTCTTGCTCAGCAGATGGCAATTGAACAAAATGTAAGTACGGCCCCGGTTGTGGAGATTTGGGACTTCATTGAAAAGCTGGAGACGCCCGGGGATTGTGCGATAGCTCCTCTTATTTATATTCACGAAAAAAACGGGCAGAAGAATCCACGTGTTAGTGGAACTGCTATATTCAAAATGGACAAGATGGTTGGCAAATTGAGTGGCGAAGAGACCAAGTCCATGTTGTTTATTAAAGATGATATAAAGGGTGGGGTGTTAACCGTGAATAACGAAAAGGGAGCCCCTGATTACACGCTTGAAATTTTTTCCAATAAAACAAAAGTAAGGCCTGTTTGGGTAAACGGTAAGCTCCAATTACAGATAAATATGGTCACACATACCGGGCTTGATGAGGTAATGACTACTGAAGGATTCACTAGTCTGAATAGTAAGAATGTTATAGAGAAGCGTGCCGCTAAGGAATTACAGAAGAATATTCTCTCTGTAATTAAAAAGGTGCAGCAGGAATATCATTCCGATATTTTTGGATTCGGTGAGATTATCTTTGAGAATATGCCTAAGACCTGGACCGAGTTAGATAAAGATTGGGAGCGGGAATTCTCTAATCTAGATGTGGTTGTAAATTCAACAGTAATTATTGAGAGCAGTGCTCAAAACTCAAGATCTATCCAGATCCATCAAGAATAGGTGATTAAATTGGCTGTTATCGTTGTGTTGATCTACTTTTTTGTTGTATTGATGGATCCTTACGGATTGTTAAAGCAAGGGATGAAACGGGATTTTTATGTGAGTTGTACACTATGTCTGTTTTCTTTCTGTATTGCTTTTGCATTGGCCATGAAATGGCAGCTTCCTAGTCCATCACCTTTAATTGTAAGCTGGATCAGCAAGTTATTTTAGTTACAAGTCTAAGAGGAGATTTAAGCATGAAAAAAGAGATCATACCTACAGGGCATTCTATAAGTATTGTTGTTCTATTTATTATTGGGACTTCACTATTCATGGGACTGCCGGGGAAATCGGGCAACAGCAGCTGGATTGCTCTGCTTTTTGCCATATCGTTAACGGTTCCCCTGCTGTTTATATACGCCAGATTTCATGTGCTTTTTCCGGGTAAGAATCTATTTGATATATTGACCATCGTATTTGGATCTATCTTTGGGAGAGTAGTTTCTTGTATGTATATATGGTACGCGCTGCATATGGGGGCCCTCGTTCTACGGAATTTTGGGGAATTTAGTAAAACGGTTGCCTTGACAGAGACGCCTATGATTGCACCCATGTTATGCGTGGGCTTGTTATGTATTTGGGTGGTTAAGGCAGGAATTGAGGTGATTGGGAGATGTGCTAAGCTATTTCTGCTGCTTCTTTTAGCTGAGATTTTGTTTATTGAAATCTTAGCCATTCCCAAGCTCAATTATCATTATTTAAAGCCTTTTCTTGACAGTGGATGGTCACCAATATTTGCAGATACATTTGGATCATTTACTTTTCCTTTTGCTGAAATTGTTCTTTTTATGGGAGTGTTTAGTCATTTACCGGCAAAAGAATCAGCTAAAAAGATACTGCTAAGCGGGTTGCTGATTTCTGGTGGGGTGATTTTGCTCGTTTCTCTGCGGAATTTACTGATTCTCAATCCTGATATTGTTCAAAGTTTATACTTCCCCTCTTATGTAGCGGTTAGTCGGATTAATATAGGGGATTTTTTGACCCGGATGGAGGCATCATCAGCACTTGGATTTGTAATCACGATATTCATAAAGGCTAGCTTATGTTTATATGTGGCTAGTGTTGGAGTCGCTAAATTATTTAAACTGAAGAGCTACCGTTCCGTTGTGCTTCAGCTGGGATTGATTATGGTTTATTTCTCTCTATTTATCTTTAAGGATATTATGGAGATGCAGCATTTTGCCTATACTATTTATCCAATATATGCGCTTCCATTTCAGGTGATCATTCCGTTGATACTGTGGGTTTGTGCTGAAATTAAGGTTAGTAAAAGTAAAAATAAGCAGGTGGCATCCCAGCAATAGACCTACTTTCGAACATTCCTGATCTCTAGTAAAGATTGGGGATTCTTTGATTTTAAAACTAAACATAAGTTAGCTATAATGATAGATATATATAGAATGGTTGTTTTAGAAAAGAGGGAAACAGGTATGAACGTCAGCAACATCATTATGTCCTCTTATTGGGGTAGAGAGGTTAGACATAAATATATTACTCAAGGATCTAAGGCATTGGCTGTTATTTTTCCAGGTAAAAACTACTCGGCTGAACGCCCCCTGCTAGATTATGCAGCCAAAGCAGCTCGGGAACATCATTGCGATGTCCTGCTGCTTGAATATGGCTACCAGAGTGCTAGAGTAGGTTTTAAGCGTGATGAAATGATTATTCTCATTCAGGAATGTAAGGCGGCCATTGCATCTCTTCCTGAATACAAAAAGATTCTATTCATTAGCAAAAGCGTGGGTTCGGTCCTAGCAGGGAGAATTGCAGAAGAGCTGGAAATACAGAAAAAGACGTCTCATTTATATATAACCCCATTACCTGAGGCGATCCCTTTGATACAGCAGAGTCGTGGGACTGTAATTTATGGGGGAAGCGACCCTTTATTTAGCGAACAGCTTTCTAGTGAAATTAGTGGGCTTCATCATTTAAAAGTGTATAGAATCGATGATGCTAATCATAGCCTTGAGGTAGAGCAGGTCAACGAGTCACTAGCCATTCTGCTTGTTATTATTAATTTTTATCATGAATTTTTCCGTGATGCTTTAAATACATAACCTTTGGAGGATGCTGATTATGATTTTGGAAGCTGCGATGCTGCAAGTGAAGCCTGGTTTAACTACTGAATTTGAAAAAAGCTTCAAGGAGGCATCAAGCTTAATTTCTTCGATCGAAGGCTACATTGGGCATGAATTGCAACATTGCTTGGAGGATGATCATAAGTATCTGCTGCTTGTGAAATGGAGAACACTTGAAGATCACACCATAGGATTCAGAGAATCCAGCCAGTATCAGGAATGGAAGGCGCTACTTCACCATTACTACGACCCATTTCCGGTTGTTGAGCATTTTACCCGCATTAATCTGGACTAAATGGAGGCTGCCGAATGAAGGCGAAGCTTGTTGGGAAAGGCAGAACAGCGGAGATTTGGCAGCATGATGATCAGAGAATTCTTAAATTGTACCTAGAGGATGTTTCAGAGCAGAATATTAGCCGAGAATATAAGACCAGTCAGTTTGTGCACTCGCAGGGCGTCCGGACACCACAGCCATTTGAACTTATTTCTGAACAATCAAGACAAGGTATTGTATTTCAACAAATTAAAGGTCCCTCCCTGCTAAAGGTGATGGGTGAGAAGCCTTGGAAAGTTAGTAAGTATGCCAGAATGATGGCTAGGCTTCACTACGATTTGCATAAGCTTGAAATTACTGAGGAAATTGGACAGCAGAAGGATATGTTGAAGTGGAATATCATGGGGGCTCCAATGCTTCGTGAAGATGAGAAGTCAGCCATCCTGAGCTATCTGGAGAAGTTACCACAAGGAACCTATTTATGTCATGGAGATTTCCATCCTGACAATGTACTTATGGATGATCAGCTCTGGGTAATCGACTGGATGACAGGTGTGGTGGGAGAACCAGCGGCCGATGCTGCGCGATCTGTAGTGATGTTCAGTATGGGAGCCATGCCCCCTGGAGCCTCTGCCTTATCAAGAATGATGATAGGTTTTATTAGAAAGAAATTAACCAAGGGATACATTCGGGAGTATCTCCATTTATCAGGTCTCACCTATGAGGATGTAGACCGCTGGATTTTGCCAATCGCTGCCGCGCGTCTGGTGGAAGGACTTCCGCCACCGGAGAAGGAGCTTCTAGTAAAAGAAGTGCGTAAACGTCTGCAGACCTTAACCGTGGGACTAACTTGATCATAACAAGAAACGGAGCGTATTCCATGACTACCTATATTGCGCTGCTGCGTGGCATTAACGTCGGTGGCAACAAAATTATTAAAATGTTGGACCTGAAGGCGATGTTTCAGACTCTTGGATTTGAAAATGTACGAACGTATATTCAGAGCGGAAATGTTGTATTTGAGAGTGATGAAGGTTCGGAGAGTCTGCTTACTGGAGTCATTGAACGTAAGATTCATGAGGTTTTTGGATTCGAGGTCTCTGTTATTATCCGTACCTTAGCAGAAATGGAGAACGTGATCGCTAACGATCCCTTTCAGCTCTCCGAGCCAGAGGAATTCAAAAGATGGTATGTTACTTTTTTACCAGCCGAGCCTTCAGCGGAAGCATTGGATAAACTGCGCACCTACGAGAATGGACCGGATAAAGTGCGTTTTGTCGGCAGAGAGATATATATATTATATGAGGTCAGTGTGAGCCAGTCGCCGCTTTTCAAGGTTCCTTTTGATAGAATATTGGGTATGACGATTACAGCACGTAATTGGAATACGGTGAATAAGCTCGTTATTATGGGCAGGATGGAATAGTCTATTTTAAAATATTTGCTTGGGTTGGGATTTGAACAGAAAGCCTCCATAATTGGGGGGCTTTTTTTGCGTTCTGGCGGCCTTGTATATTCAGCAAACATTCAGCTTGGACTCATTGAGAGTTAAGGTAAGGGTGAAATAATACACCTACAGAAAGTTTGAACCGGGGGCACAGAACTGCCGGAATTATAGACGATCAAAGGATAGGAGTGGATGGAGATGAGTAGGTTCAAAAAAATAAGCTTGGATCTTATACTTTGGCTCATTTTATTACTTGCCGCTTTTTTGTATGGTTATGGAGTTTGGAATGACCACTATGTGAATACATACTACACCACTGCGGTGGGAAGTATGCTGCAGAACTTTCATAATTTCTTCTTCGCTTCACTGGATTCCGCGGGTTCAGTAACGGTGGATAAACCACCAGTTACCTTTTGGATTCAGACACTTAGCGCGCTTATTTTCGGGTTACATGGTTGGAGTGTGATTTTGCCACAGGCACTCGGCGGCGTGGGCTCCGTGTTACTTGTATACCTGCTGGTGAAGCCTACCTTTGGCAGAGCGGCAGCACGTATAGCAGCTCTAGTCATGGCGACTACTCCGGTAGCAGCGGCAGTCAGCCGGACGAACAATATTGATGCGCTGCTTGTATTCACCCTTCTGCTCGCGGCATGGTTTCTATTTAAAGGGACGAAGAGCAACAAGATGGGTAGCCTTCTTACCACATTTGCGTTAATCGGTGTTGGGTTTAACGAGAAGATGCTGCAGGCGTACATGGTTCTGCCGGCTTTTTATTTCTTTTATGTCTTAGCTGCCAAAGTGAGCTGGAAGCGGAAGACGGGAGTATTGGCAGCCTCCACAGCAATATTGCTTGTAGTCTCCTTATCCTGGGCAGTGATCGTGGATTCGATTCCCGCCAGCAAACGGCCTTATATCGGCAGCAGTGGGTCCAATTCAGTGCTGAATCTTGCTTTTGGGTACAATGGCGTTGCCCGATTAACGGGGGATCGCGGGGCAGGTGGTGGTGGCGGTGGAATGCCAGGAATGAATGGCGGTGAGATGCCAAACATGAACGGTGAAATGCCAGCTATGAATGGTGAGATGCCGAACATGAACGGCGAGATGCCAGCTATGAATGGGTCAGGCAGTAATAGTGGCACTAATGGTGGACGTGCAGCATTTTCGGGCCGGCAAGGCACAAATTCGACCTCGAATAGCCAGACTGGTGACGATGATGGAGGTGCACCAGGTCAGCCTCCTAGTGGAACAGACAGTCAAGGTCGGCAATTTGGTGGCGACGACGGCGGGCGAGGAAATCGCGGCGGCATGAATGGCGTTGGAAGCGGAGGCGGAATGTTCAATACAGGAACAGCAGGCCCACTGCGCCTGTTCCAATCAGAGCTGTCAGGTCAAGCTAGCTGGATGCTGCCTTTCGTATTGCTAGGCATCATTGGATTATTCGCCAATCTGCGGTTAAAGAACTTTACCCAGGCTCATAAAGAAGCTCTCTTCTGGTTAGCGTGGCTGGTGCCCGTTATGGGATTCTTCAGTATCGCAGGGTTCTTCCATCAATATTATCTGGTGATGATGGCTCCGCCAGTTGCAGCGTTAGTCGGTGCAGGATGGTCAAAGCTGTGGACGCTATTTCGCGAGCACTCTGGTTGGCTGTCTTGGTTATTGCCAGCCGCAACGCTGGTTACAGCAGGTTTCCAGTGGTACATTGTTCATCCTTATAACGATACGATTGGCAGTGGGTGGTCCATTGGGATTTTAGTTGCAGGAATAGTGGTTTCGCTGGTACTGGTAGTTCTTAAAGGCATGAAGAAATCCTTTATTTATACGACAGGTATTGCAGCCGTATTAGTATTGTTAATTGGACCGCTCTACTGGGCAGCTACTCCCATTACTTATGGCTTGAACAGTCAAACCCCTGAGGCAGGCCCGACTAGTAGTGAGGGTAGAGGTGGAATGGGAGGCAGTCCAAGCAATTTTGGACGTAATAGCGCCGCAAGTGCGAATGATAGTCTGTTGTCCTATTTGGAGGAGAACAATAATGGGGAGCCTTATCTTTTTGCTACATTGGATTATGGCACAGCAGCTCCTTATATCGTTGACAAGGGTGCATCGGTTGTTATTTTGAACGGATTTTCTAACTCAGACACCGTGTATACCCCAGATACCCTAAAGGCGTTTGTAGAGAGTGGAAAGGTGAAGTACTTCCTGATCAATAGCGGTGGTATGGGTGGTGGACGCGGGGGAAGCTCCGAGTTGACGACTTGGATCACAGAGAATGGTACAGAAGTTCCAGCAGCCGATTGGGCTGGAAGCGATGGAGGAAAGAGCGGGACATTATACAAAGTTACTGTAAACTAGGCTAATTTTAATCCTATGAGGCGTGTTATGAGATAGATCAGGCACGCTTCATTATTCAAATTTAAGGAGGAGCTGCTCATGAGTACCAACGTGCGCTATTCCATTATTATACCGATGTTTAACGAAGAGGCGGTCATTCAAGAGACGTATCGACGTATCAAAAAAGTAATGGGTTTAACTAATGAAGTGTATGAGCTGATCTTTGTGAATGACGGCAGTACAGATAATTGCGCCCAGATGATTGAGGAATATAGTTACTGGGATGAGAGTGTGAAGCTGATCGACTTGTCTCGTAACTTTGGACATCAGATCGCTATTACTGCCGGAATGGATTATGCCTTAGGGGATGCAGTTGTCATTATTGATGCGGATTTGCAAGATCCGCCGGAACTGATTCTGGACATGATTGCGGAATGGAAGCAGGGGTATGAAGTTGTATATGCCAAAAGGATAAAGCGAAACGGAGAATCCTTATTCAAAAAGTGGACGGCCAGTCTCTTTTATAGAGTACTTCGTTATTCAACCGATATTTCAATACCTGTAGATACGGGGGATTTCCGCCTTATCGATCGTAAAGTCTGTGAGGAGCTCAAACGCCTGCCGGAGAAAAATCGGTTCGTACGCGGGCTTGTCAGCTGGGTCGGTTTTCGGCAAAAAGCCATTGAATATGAACGCGATGAACGTCTGGCTGGAGAAACTAAATATCCGCTGAAACGGATGATCAAGCTCTCTCTGGATGGAATTACTTCCTTCTCTTATAAGCCGCTGAAGCTGGCAGGATACCTTGGCGCACTGCTGTCGGCCTCTGGTTTTCTATATCTGATGTATGTGCTATATCTGGTGATCTTTACGGATTCAGTCGTTAAGGGCTGGGCATCGATGATCGGAATCACACTGACCTTTAATGGCTTTGTGCTCATTATGTTAGGGATTCTGGGTGAGTATGTCGGTCGGATTTATGATGAGACCAAGGGACGTCCGCTCTATATTGTTCAAGAGTTCTATGAAGATAAGAAACAGCAGGATGTTCGTGAACAGCAAGTTCTACATCGCCAATAAATGTAAGATGCGATTGTATGAACAAGAGGAGAAGACCATCGTCGGTGTTCAGCAGGTACCACGGCAGGAGGTTTGCTGGCCCTGGATTTGATCGGCAAACGTTATGATATTGGTGATAAATTCGGCTACATTCAGGCTACGCTGGAGGTCGGATTGATGCGGGAGGAGTTGCGTCCATTACTGGTTCCGTATTTGCAAAAGCTGGCTGCTAGTCTGAAGGAAAGTGAAGAAGTGGGGGCGTTACCTTGGGGTACACGCTAGTGATTGAAGGAGACTGTTCCAAACGATCCTAACATCGTCTTCGGCGGTGGTGGGATGATGTTTGGGGCAGTTTTTTTGCGCGCGAGGCGTTTACAGGGCAGTTGGGGATGAACAAATAAGTGTACTTTACTCTTTCCATCTGTTTTTAGTTGCATAAACTACACTTAAAAAAAGTCATAGAGGGGCTAAAGTATGAAATAACTGCAACAAGTACAGTTATTTTTTGCGATATAAAAAATCCGGAGGACAGATTCCTAAGAATCGTCTCCGGATCTATATTTTCAGTCATTGATTAAGCCTTTAGTACATCATGATCCACGTAACGCGTACCATTTAACTCGCTAATCACATTAATGGCTACCTTCGCGCCATCGCCTGCCGTAATAATGGCATGTACACTTACTCCGGCAACGGTACCTGCAGCCCAAATGCCTTCAATATTTGTTTTGCCTTCTGGATTAACAGCGACAACTGTTTTGATTCTTGGCTCTGTACCATCCATTGTTTCCACGCCTGCTTTGGCGGCTAGATCGGTAAGGGCGCCTGTTGCAAGAATAACATGTTTGGCTTCATAAATGATTCCATCCTCGGTCTCGATGACGAATCCGTTGCCGCTGGAAGTGAGGTTAATAGCTTGTTCTGCTACCAGCTCAGCGCCGAATTTGACGGCTTGCTTATGTCCGGTTTCTACGAGATCAGGACCGCCTACTTCGGAAATTCCATAAAAGTTCTCAAACCATCCTCTACGGGTCATGCCTTTATCATTGTCGATCAGCAGCGTTTTTTTGCCTGCCTTGGCGGCGAACAGGGCTGCGCTTGCACCGGCAGGACCGGCTCCAATTACGGCGATTTCGTACATTTTTTGACCTCCTAAAAGTTTTGTGAAGCAAAACTCGCATCGTAAGCATACGCTTAAGTTTTGCGGAGCGTGGCTCCTTAGAATGGACAACATAGCAAAACTGGCATCGTAAGCATACGCTTAAGTTTTGTGAAGCAAAACTCGCATCGTAGACATAGGCTTAAGTCTATCATCTATTATAACGGTTATTACTCTATCTTGGCTAATCCTTCCTCGCAAGGAAGGGTAACCCTGAACGTTGTTCCCTCACCGAGGGTGCTGCTTACACTTATCTTCCCGTGATGTGCCTCCACGATAGACTTGGTAATAGAAAGGCCGAGTCCAGATCCACCATATTTTCGTGTGCGAGAGGAATCGCTGCGGTAGAAGCGATCGAAGATATGCGGGATATGCTCTGGAGAAATCCCGCAGCCGTTGTCTTGCACTGTTAGAATGGCCTCATTTCCTCTAGCATGTAAAGAGAGATGAATGGTGCCAGATTCTGTATCCGTATGCTGAACTGCATTGTGGAACAGATTCAGAATCACCTGTTTGATTTTATTGGGTTCATATTTACCATAGATGCCATACGAGATATCAAAAGTAGCCTTGCGCTGATCCGCTAACAAGAGCAGATGCGGCTTCATTTCGGAAACGACCTCACCGAGCAGCAGATCCGTCATCCGCAGTTGAGGGGCGCCGTCCATCCGAGCGAGCAGCAGCAAATCCTCCACCAGCTTATTGATCCGTTTCGATTCGCCATGCATGCTTCGCAATGAATTGTATAATTGTTCTTTGTTGTCCGCAGCGCCTCGCAGTAAGACCTCCAGAAAACCGTGGATCGAGGTCAGCGGCGTTCGCAGCTCGTGAGAAGCATCGGCAGCGAAGCGGCGCATCTGTTCCTTGGCTTCCCGTTCATTATGAAAGGATATTTCGAGACGCTCGAGCATACCATTGAATGAATGAGCCAGCTTGTCGATTTCAGTCTGGCCTTGGTTAATTGGAAATCGGATATCCAGATTACCGGCATCAATGATCTCGGCGGACTCTCCCATATTTGAAAGAGGGACCAGCGTCTTTCGAAGGGCAGGCAAGTATAGGAAGAAGCCAGCCAATAAAGCAATCACTGACAAACCTGCGTAGATCATCAATTGCTGTAAGATTACATCCGTAAGAGGTCCGGTATTCACACTCATTTGGAGTAATAATCGGGTATTTCCAGGTCTATAGAGATTCACGAATATAGCCAGATGTTCAGTGCCGTCATCGGCCTCTATAAGCTTGTAATTTCCTGTTGCTCTATCCGTGTTATGAACGAGCAGACTATTGTATTGTTCATTCGTTAATCTAGGCGCGGCTGAATCAGATAAAGTCATTTGCTGTAAGTCCCTGAAGGTGCCGTCTGAGCTATAAATAGCGAGGGTTGTATGGGCATCCAGCAGGAGTGGACGCCTATTCTCACCAGTTCTTTGACCATTTGGAATTTTATTCTCGCCGTTTCTTTCCCCCGGCAAATTGCCGTTATACTCGGTGTTTCCCTCATTCGGAGTTGTGGTGTCCTCGTCATAGGAATTGAAAAAGTTGAAAAACATCTCACGGGGAACAGAACGTATTTGCGCTTCCATAGACTCTGCTCTATTGCTATATATGAAATCCCGCATGAGTATATATTGTAATACTCCGATTAGCAGCAGCAAGCCTGATAGAATGAGCAGCGAAATGGCTAGCAGCTGCTTACGCAGAGAACGTGGTGCAGGCAGCTTACGAAACCATTTAGAGATGCGCGTACTCATAGATCTACCCGGTAGCCTGCTCCCCGCAGGGTACGGATAATTCGGTGCTCCTTATCCCCGAGCTTCTCGCGAAGCGAACGGATATAGACCTCAACAATATTCTCCTCACCACCAAAGTCATAGCCCCACACTTTATCAAGAATCATGGCTTTACTTAGTACAAGGCCGTGATTAATAACGAGATACTGTAATAACTCGTATTCTGTGGGGGAGAGTTCAAGGACTTCTTCCTTGAAGCAAATTTCTTTTCTACGGCTATCAATTCGGAATGGACCGCAGCGTACCTCGCCGAGCAGACCTGGAAACTGATTGCGTAGCCGCGCTTGAATTCGGGCAAGCAATTCGTCGAAGCTGAAGGGCTTGACCATATAATCGTCAGCACCAATAGTGAGACCCTTGACTCGATCGTCCACTTCATCCTTTGCAGTTAGCATAATAACGGCTAGTTCCGTCTCTTCCGAGCGAAGGTAATGACATAACTCGAATCCATCCATGCCAGGCATCATGACATCTAGGATGGCTACATGTGGTTTGAACTCAGCAGCGACCGAGATGGCTGTGATTCCGTCGGGTGCGGTTCTGACTTCAAATCCTTCGTTAAGGAGACCCAGTTCTAGAAATTGTAATATATGAGGCTCATCATCTACGAGCAGTAGTCGAACGCCTTGAGCTGCTTTCATCATAGGTACCTCCAAATCAGTGATAGATAGCTACATTATGACATATTCGGTTGAATGTTTGCTGAAGATGAGTCCCTTTGCTTTACGATTAAAGGAGCCTTTTTTTATTTCGTGATGATTTAAAGGGGGTAATTTAGTTATAAGTAATATTAATGTGTTTAATAACAAATAAGGTTAAAAAATTCGGATTTTCGAAAATGTGATAAAGGGTTTTGACGGCGGATATAGAACACTTTACAATAAGGATAATCTCCTGATTTTGGTGAAAGTTACCCATTTTAGGAAAGAATATTTGACCGTGTTACATTTCCTTCCACGTTTTTCTCATCTTTGTCCATCTTCCTATCAAGGCTCATTTCTTTTTGGAACTTCTGTTCATTCAACCTGTGCTTGCTGAACTTCATATTACCCATAAGTCAAGGGAGGCTTTTCCATGAAGAAAAAGGAAATGGTAGCCATGCTATTGGCTGGAGGCCAAGGCAAAAGATTGAAAGGTTTAACCAAATCGCTTGCCAAGCCCGCTGTTTATTTTGGAGGGACCTATCGGATCATCGACTTTCCTTTAAGTAACTGCTCCAATTCAGGTATTGATACAGTTGGTGTGCTGACTCAATATGAGCCACTCATACTGCATTCTTACATCGGAGTAGGCAGCGATTGGGATTTGAACCGTAAGAACGGTGGGGTATTCGTGTTGCCACCGCATGAACGTGAGAATGGAAGCAGCTGGTACCGGGGAACAGCCGATGCAATTTATCGGAATCTTAAGTTTGTGGATCAGTTTGATCCAGAGCATGTTCTTATTCTGTCCGGTGATCACATTTATAAAATGGATTATTACGCTATGCTTCAATACCACAAGGAAAGAAACGCTGACTGCACAATTTCTGTCATTGACGTTCCGCTGGAGGAAGCAAGCCGATTTGGAATTTTGAATACGGAGGACGATCTAAAAATTTACGAATTTGAGGAAAAGCCCGCTCAGCCAAAAAGCACATTAGCTTCTATGGGTGTGTATATCTTCAAATGGGAGGTTCTCCGCAAGCATTTACTAGAGGATGGGGAGAATGTAGGATCATCCCACGATTTCGGCAAGGATATCATTCCTTTAATGCTGGAGGACGGAAACTCCTTATTTGCGTACCCTTTTGAAGGGTATTGGAGAGATGTAGGCACTATAACCAGTCTATGGGAAGCTAATATGGATTTGCTGAGCGATACTCCGCCACTTAATCTAAATGATCCCAGCTGGCGCATTTTTACGCGTAATCCAAATCAACCCGCCCAATATGTCGCCCCTGGGGCGAAAGTGTCAGGCTGCATTATTAATGAAGGCTGCATTGTGCACGGAGAAGTGAATCATTCGGTTCTCTTTTATGGTGTAGAAGTGGGTGAAGGAAGTGTAATTACGGACTCCGTGATTATGCCTAAGGTCAAGATTGGCAAGAACGTACGCATTCATAAAGCAATTATTAGTGAGAATACGGTAATCGACGATTATATGGAAATAGGCATCGAACGGGAGAACGATAACGAAATTCTGCTGATCGACAATAAAAGCAAAAAACGTAAATCAGCTGTGGCCAAAACCATATAATCAAGCTAAAACGCCTTCGGCGTCTTTCTAGGGACGGTAAGCGTTTATGCGAGATTTATAAGGATAAAGTATATTGTGAAACTTATACTTTCTTATAAATTATAAGAGGACGGTGGATTCCGATGAAGCAACTCATGGGTGTAATTAATCTGGATCATGAACTCGACAAACTAAATGAACTCACTTATTTCCGCTGTGGTGCAGCCGTACCTTTTGCCAGTCGTTATCGGTTGATTGATTTCGTGCTTTCTAATATGATGCGTGCAGACCTGGAGAGCGTAGGCCTGTTCGTCCGCCGTAAATACCGTTCGCTAATGGACCATTTAGGTGACGGCAAATCCTGGGATATGAACCGCAAGCATGGGGGGTTATTCATTTTGCCTCCAGACTGGAACGATCCAACGGATACTTCTCTCGGGGACTTACAGCATTATCATAACAATCTGGATCTTTTTAAACGGGGATCTGCTAAATATATCGTGTTTTCCGGCAGCCAGCATATCAATACGATCGATCTTCAGGATTTGTACAGTTACCATCTGGAGAAGGGTGCCGACGTTACAGTAGTGTATAAAAAGATTGAGGAACTGCAGCCAGAACATGATCTATGCCAGCGTATTGAAGTAGACGAAGAGAGTAAGGTGACTAATATCCATCATGAGAAAGACCATCCTAATTTATATCTGGATATCTTCATTATGGAGAAAAAGCTGTTCTTGGAGCAGGTGGAGCATTGCATTGCGCATGGAGAGAGTTATTTTTTCCGTGATGTAATTCAGAAGAACCGACACAAATTCAATATCGCTGCATACGAATATCATGGCTATCATGCCGTAATTAATTCATTAGAGAGTTATTATAAGAACAGTTTGGAACTGCTCCAGCAGGAGAATTACTTCAGTTTGTTCAAAGAAAGCCCGGTACAGACGAAGATTAAATATGAGGCTCCAACAAGGTACTTGGAGAGTGCTAATGTCAGTAATTCGTTGGTGGCTAATGGCTGCATTATAGCTGGAACGGTAGAGAATAGCGTGATTTTTCGGGGGGTTCAGGTACGTAAGGGAGCGAAGATCATCAACTCAGTAATTATGCAAAAGTGCGTCATCGAAGAGAATGCAGTTATTGAGAATGTAATTATGGATAAAGACGTACATTTGAGTAAGAATCGAATTCTCGTTGGAGATAGCAAACGTCCATTCGTCATCGCCAAGAGGAGCAAGATCTAACGATGGGATTAGATGAACTAAGCAGTATTAACCTATCTGATCTAATGGCACAGTCTGCTGCACTTCTAATAAAAGCATTTGTCAGGAGGACCTACTGTTGTTTAACGATAAAGAATCTTTCAAACAGGTATTCCGTGAGACCCTCATTGGTAAATTAGGTAAACCGCTTGAGGAAGCCTCGAATGCCGATGTCTATAAAATACTGGGCAACATGATTCGTGAGAACGCCGGGAAAAATTGGGCGGAAACGAACCAGAAATATAAGCTCGATAAAGATAAGCAGGTTTACTATTTTTCAATGGAGTTCTTGATCGGTAGGCTTCTGGGGAACAATCTGTTGAATATGGGTGTACTGGAAGTAGTACGTGAAGGTTTAGAGGAACTTGGCTTTTGTTTGGAGGATATAGAGGAGGAAGAATCGGACGCTGGGTTAGGGAATGGAGGTCTCGGTCGTTTGGCCGCCTGCTTCCTGGACTCACTTGCTTCCCTGCAATATGCGGGACATGGCTGTGGTATACGGTATAAATATGGCCTGTTCGAGCAGAAGATCGTTGATGGGTATCAAGTGGAACTTCCTGATTACTGGCTGCAGAATGATAATGTATGGGAAGTGCGCCGCGAAGACAAGCAGGTTGAAGTTAGGTTCTGGGGGACTATTGAGACCCGCGAAGAGAACGGACGACTCGTATTCGATCATACGCAATATGAGGCTGTTCGAGCAGTGCCTTACGATGTCCCTATCATTGGTGCTGATCGCCGGCATGTGAATACACTACGTAACTGGAGTGCAGAATCCATCACCCAGCCCTCTAGAACCTTTGGTTCTTTTGCCGGGACGGACTATCATAAGTTTCTGGAGTATAAGCGTTCTGTAGAATCCATTTCGGAGTTCCTTTACCCAGATGACTCTCAATACGAAGGTAAGCTGCTTCGCCTGAAGCAACAGTATTTCCTCTGTAGCGCGGGGCTGCAAAGTATTCTGCGTACCTATGCCAAGCTTGGGATTCCTATAGAATCCCTGCCAGACAAGGTTGCTCTTCATATTAATGATACACATCCAACGTTGGTGATTCCTGAGTTGATGAGGATTCTGATGGATGTACATGGTTTAGGATGGGATGAGGCATGGAGTATCACGACGCGTATGGTCTCTTATACTAATCACACTATTCTGAGCGAAGCGCTTGAGAAGTGGCCTATTCAAATGGTTAGGGAGCTACTGCCACGTATTTTTCTTATCATTGAAGAGATCAATGCGCGTTTCTGTGGCGAGCTTATGAGTCGTTATCCGGGGGATCAGGATCGAATTGAACAGATGGCAATTATTCATGATGATCAGGTTCGAATGGCTCATCTGGCGATTGTAGCGAGCCATAGTGTCAATGGAGTAGCGGCGCTGCATACAGAAATATTAATGAAGCGCGAGATGCGACTTTTTAATGAAATGTATCCACACCGTTTCAATAATAAGACGAACGGAATTACCCATCGGCGATGGTTACTGCATGCCAATCCAGATCTGGCTAATTTAATCAATCAATCGATAGGGACCCGTTGGGTGAGCCATCCTCAAGAAATGATTGGCTTGATTAAATATTGTGAGGATGCTTCCTTCCAGGAACAAGTAGCCAGTATTAAGCGCCAGAATAAGCTGCGTCTTGCAGAGTACATCTACAGTAAGCATTCAGTACATGTCGATCCTGACTCTATCTTTGATGTACAGGTGAAACGTCTACATGCCTACAAGCGCCAGTTGCTTAATATTTTGCATATTCTGCATTTGTACAATCAAATCAAAGATAATCCTTCGATGGATATGGTTCCACGCACGTTTATATTCGGAGCAAAGGCAGCGCCAAGTTATCATCTGGCGAAGCGGATTATCAAACTGATTAATACAGTTGCGGAGGTAGTCAATAAAGATCCGGATGTTAAAGGGAAGATTCGTATCTTTTTCCTTGAAAATTATTCGGTATCCCTAGCAGAAAAGATCATTCCTGCAGCGGACATCAGTGAGCAGATTTCTACAGCCAGCAAAGAAGCATCCGGTACCGGGAATATGAAGTTTATGATGAACGGTGCATTGACGGTAGGAACGATGGATGGCGCAAATGTAGAAATGCATGAAATGGTGGGAGACAACAATATGTTCCTGTTCGGACTTCGTGCTGAGCAGGTCATGGATTACTACCAGCATGGCGGTTATCATGCGCGTGATATTTACAACGGGGATAGTCGTGTGAAAGAAGTGCTGGATCAGTTAATCAAACCAGGACCTATATGTTGTCACGCTACGGAGTTTGAGAGCATTTTCCACTCTCTTCTGGATAATAACGATGAGTTTTTTGTCCTGAAGGATTTCGCTAGTTACGTTGAGACGCATGTCGAAATTGATCGGGCATATCGCAACCGGCAAGAATGGCTGAAGAAGTCCATTATTAATATTGGTCATTCCGGTAAATTCTCCAGCGATAACACAATTAGTCGCTATGCAGCTGAGATTTGGAACATTAGTCCAGTTCGACTGTAGGATCAACATAAAAAGGCTGTCTTATAAGTAGGTAACCCCTACAAATAAGACAGCCTTTTTCTTATGGGATATAAAACGAAGAAATTTTTAGATAGCTTCCGATACTAAAGCTGCGAACCGCTCCAGAAATCGGCGTTCTTCATCATCAAAGCGATCCTTGAGCGGACTGTCGATATCAAGTACGCCAAGCAAGCGATCATCCTTTATTAAAGGAACAACAATCTCGCTGTTGGAGGCTGCATCACAGGCGATATGACCTGGGAATGCATGCACATCGCCTACTACAAGTGTGCGCCGCTCGGCGGCTGCCGTTCCGCACACCCCGCGAGATAGCGGAATTCGAATGCATGCAGGGAGGCCTTGAAAAGGTCCAAGTACTAGCTCCTTGCCATCAAATAAATAAAAACCGGCCCAATTCGTATCCGGTAGAGCGTGTTTAAGTAGTGCCGAAGCATTAGCCAGATTGGCTGTAGCACTTGGTTCGTCCTTTATCAATGCTTCGAGTTGGATTAGAACGGCTTCAAACTGCTCGCTGCGCGTTCCATCATATGGCATAGCTTGAAACATGAAGCATCACCTTCCTGTACTTTAAATTCAATATGAAACCATAACTGTAACTAACAACATAGTACAGCTATGAGGGGTACGTCAAGACACAACATTGTTTTGTAATAATTTAGGATGGGCTATGATCCTTCTGTAGCACTGAACCCTTGTGATGTTGTTTCCAATGAACTGTCATAGGGTAATGCAAGAGTAAATACCTAAGGCTTTGTTGCCAGAAGGAGTGGAATATGCGCGCTGATGTACAGAACTTGTTCATAGGAATTCACATGCTTTATTGTGCTCATGATAAAGATGTGACGATCTCGGAGATGCTGCTCGGACTGGAAGACATGGGGTATCGTGTAGGAGAACGCGAAGTGAAACAGGAATTGGAAAAGCTGACGCTGGACAACTTTCTGACTGCACATAGTGAAGGGTACAGTATTACTGGCACGGGTATTGAAGAGTTCAAGGATATTCGAGCCAAACTTCAGGTGCTGTGTAGTGAAGTTATTCTGGGAGCAGAATGAAATCATTTAAAGTAAAGTTCCATAAAAGTGTCTGTATCAAGGGAGAATTACCCTTCTGATGCAGGCGCTTTTTACGTGAGAGGATACAATTTGTTCTTTTCAAAGTTAAAGAAATTAGAACCTTTAGCTTAAGGATATACTCTTGAATGATGTATAATTGATAAGTTAAAGGGGGAGCGGAGAATTGTATCTATGCAATGGAGTGACACCTACACTGATCGGTAGAAGATTAAAATTATGTGCTATGACTACTGAGCATGCTTCAGCGTTATTTCAGGTTTGGTCTCATCCGGAAGTTTCTCTCTGGCTGGGTGCACCGGCATTATCCTCTATAGAAGAGACGAAGCAGCTTATCGACCTTCTATCACAGATGGCTCAGGAAGAGGAGAGCTTACGTTGGAGTATTATTGGACCTGGGGAGGAAGTCATAGGTAGCTGTGGATATAACCATTGGCAGCTTCAGGGAGCTTACCGTGGTGAAATAGGCTGTGATCTGTCGCCTGCCTTTTGGGGGCTTGGATATATGAAAGAAGCGCTTGGGCTTGTACTCGATTTTGGTTTCAATATTATGGGCTTGAATCGGATTGAAGCGCTCTGTCATCCTGATAATATCCGTGCGGAGAGGCTGGTTCATACGCTTGGATTTCAGAAGGAAGGCGTATTGCGTCAATACAGGCAGATCGCTTCCGGCTTTCAGGATACTGCTCTCTATGCTCTACTGCGCGAGGAGTGGCAATCTACTTAATACATAAAGAGAGGGTTTGGAACATTGAAGTCAACAGGGGATTTAGAACGTAAACTAATATTAACAGGGGTACTGCTGGCCACGTTTCTGGCGGCTATTGAGGGGACTGTAACAGGACCAGCCGGGCCGGCGATTGTAGGCGACTTTCAGGGAATGCAGTGGCTGAGCTGGATATTTACTTCATATTTGCTTGCAATGGCTATTACTACACCTATTTTCGGCAAAATCAGTGATCTGTTCGGACGCAAGCCTGTATTCATGTGGGGAGCGGGTGTTTTTTTACTAGGCTCATTATTATGCGGCATATCTCAAAGTATGGAACAGCTGATCCTGTTTCGCGCGATACAGGGGATCGGTGCGGGTGCACTTATTCCAATGACCTTTACCATTATCGGTGATATTTACAGCATTGAAGAAAGAGCAAAGACACAAGGGTTGCTAAGCTCTGTATGGGGGATTTCCTCTTTGGTAGGGCCACTGCTTGGTGGCTATGTGGTAGATTACTTAAGCTGGCGCTGGGTATTTGTATTCAATCTGCCATTTGGCGTGTTAGCAATGGTATTTATTGCGCGCTACCTGAAGGAAGAAAAGTTGCGTCGGAAGACACAGATCGATGTGCCAGGCGTTCTTCTGTTTGCAGCAGGCATGGGTGCTCTACTCTTTGGACTCTCCACGGGAGGGCAGAACCTGGCATGGACCTCTCCGTTATTACTCGCAACACTGGGTGCAGCGGTTATCCTGCTAATCCTATTTTTGTTTGTGGAGCGCCGTGCACCAGAGCCTATGCTTCCGCTGAACCTATTCTCGAATCGTAATATCGCAGTATCAACAGGTGCTAACCTGCTTGTAAGCACATTAATTATTGGACTTTCTACGTATATCCCTTTATGGGTTCAGGGCGTTTCTGGAAAAAGCGCTGCGATCTCAGGCTTGCTGCTTGCGCCAATGTCTGTAGGCTGGATGTTTGGGTCAATCGCAGGCGGACGGATGATTCTGCGAGCGGGTTCTCGCCGAACGGCAATGCTTGGATTAATGATGATTGCTGCCGGAGCTATTGGTCTGGTTTTCTTGACTGGAGAGTCTTCACAGATAATCCTCTTATGCTTGATGCTGGTCTGTGGGGTAGGCTTCGGATACTCCTCTACGGTCTTCACGATTATCGCTCAGTCGTCGGTTGCGTATGATCAACGCGGTGCGTCCACAGCACTTAATGCATTTACAAGGTCCCTAGGTCAGACCATTGGGGTGGCTATTTTCGGTTCCTGGCTGAACTTGAATATTGATCAGCTGTTGCGAAAACAACCGGATTCAAACGTTACAGGTGATGATATTAATAAGCTGCTAGGCTCGCATACAGGCACCAACCTCTCCGGCGAAGTATCAAACAGTTTACGTGGTGCACTAGAAGGGGGACTTCATTCACTATTTATTGTGATGGCAGTTTTCGCAGTCTTGTCACTAGTTATATCTTGGGGTTTGCGAAAGGGTGTACCTTCGGTAGAGGATGCTACGTCGTCTTTGAAAAAGGCATAACTCATTCTCTAAATCACATAAAGAAGCCCGACCGGGTATTTACCGGTCGGGCTTCTTCGTGCAATAACAGCTTGTCTAACACATATGAAGTAAAAAGCAGCCTAGCCTCTAGCTCTACTTACGGGGAAGAGGGGAAAGCTTCTCAGCTTGCAGACCCATCTTCTTGAGCAGAGTGATCATTTGTTCCTTCTCTTCATCATTCAGTCCGCTGAAAGCAAGATGAAGACGCTCTGAGTATTTCGGATACATCTCATTCATGAGACGTTCGCCTTCCGCGGTCAACTCTGCGAAAATCACACGACGATCACTTGGACAAGGCTTGCGTTGCAAATAGCCGCGTTCTTCGAGCTTGTCGATAACGTAAGTCACGTTGCCGCTCTGTAGCAGTAGTTTGGCACCAATTTGTTGAATGGGCTGTGGTCCCTTATAGTACAATACTTCCATGACGGCAAAGGCAGTAGGGTTAAAACCTTCAATTTTGCTGCCGGTAACAGCATGCTCATTAATACTCTTGAATGATTTGGCAAATACCCGGTACAAATGTAGTGTTAATTGTGTATCACGTTCATAAGATTGTATCATGCTTCTCCACCCTCTATCGTTAATCATGTGAACTCGTCGCACGTCTGTAATCATATTAATTAGTGCACGGTTTACCTGTGCAACGAACTTTGAGATAACAATAGAATACGTGAAAGATCGAATGAAGAACATGTGATTTGTCACAATGAGCAACTTTTAATTATTAAAAATCAAACAATTTTTTGAAGATGCTGAAATTGAATGTTTTTTTACTTCAGTCTCTGAAAGGATATCAATTTCATCCCCCGGTTCAGTGTTATTTACGCCTCCAGACGGATGAATGACAATCCCCAATATTTTACTATTATTTCATTGAGAAATAGTAACGGGGAGTGAAGGAAGGATGGAGGAACATCATATTGATGATTTAAAAGAAAGTAAGCTAACCGCAAATAAACCATTCATGCTGCTTATTGCGGCACAGCTTGTATCGAATGTAGGAGACTGGTTGCATATACTAGCGCTACTGACAATGGTAGGGTTTAAATGGAATGCCACACCGTGGGAAATTACGGCTATATCTTTATGTATGGCAGTGCCTTTGCTCTTAGGAGGACCGTTTGCAGGTTACTTAAGTGATCGGTTTAACCGCAAGGCACTAATGATTGGTTCGGATATAGCCCGTGCAGCGGTTGTTATTTGCTTGGTATTTGCAGGCTCGCTGTGGCAGGTTTATGTGCTGCTGCTGGCTAAGGGATGTATGGATGTGTTGTTCTCTCCGGCCAAAAGCGGAAAGATTAAGGAACTTGTTCCTGCGGCTCAGATGGATAAAGCAATGGCGCTTAGCTCATCTATAGAGCAGATAACTAAAATTGTGGGTCCAGCGCTTGGTGGATTGCTAGTTGCAGCCTTCGGCATTTCTGTTTGTTATATGATCGATTCTGCTACGTTCGTTTTATCGGCGATTATTTTGCTTGGATTACCGCGTACAGCTGCGATTAAGAAGAAAGATACGGAAACAAGCAGGGGGGATACGGAGGTGCGTAAATCCTTCCGCCAAGAAATGTCGGCAGGTCTTCATGTGATTGCAGGAATGCCTGTAGTGCTGTGTGGCATTGTTATGCTGGTACTGGTGCTGCTAATGCTTCAGATCGGAGACTCTCAGATTGTAACGTTATTCCGGGAGATTCCAGGTGTGAACGGAGATCTGCTGGGGTGGTGTGTAGCAGCCAGTGGCTTTGGAACCTTGCTATCTGCGCTGCTTGTAAGCCGATTAGGCAGTGGTAAGCATCCGCTTATTTTTATGGGATTAGGGGCTGTAATCATGGGCGTTGTCTTCTCGAGTGCAGGGGTCGTAACTGCTCATGGTCAAGCTGGAATCTGGATGAACATTGCTTTGTTTGGGTCCTTCATGTTTGCTGGTGTGGGTGCAGGACTAGCGTTTATCCCCTTCAATTCAATGCTCCAGCAGCGGACACCTGCGGAATACACGGGTCGTGTATTTGGAACCATAGGCAGCCTGACAAGCGCAGCTGTTATTCTAGGACCTGTAGCCGGTGGAGCCTTAGTGACAGCATCGGGGCCGGTATCTGCCTTTATTCTATCTGGTTTGCTTACAGGATTGCTAGGACTAGGGCTGTTAATGCTGCGTAGTAAAATCGAGCGCAGGGATGAAGCTGCGATCAAGAAGCAGGAAGGAATAGCTGCTACGAATAACATGGACCTTGTAGGACAGACCTCCCTTTGATGGGAGGTTTCTTTTATTCGCTATTACGCAGGGCTTAAGTTATTATTGTGAAAAAAGCAGCTTGATTATTTTCAGGAAAAATATATAGTACGATTAGATAAGTTGCGATTGCCTCTGTTGATCATTTGAATATCATTCATATACGCAATAGGGAATGCAATTTATAATAGTATTTATTAGAAGTACTAGGAGATGGAGAGTATGGAAAAAGAAGAAACTACAGTGGATACCGAGAGCTATGACGACATTGTGCTCGATGTTGAGATCGATGAAGCTGGCTATGAAGCGGGAGATCCTTGCATATTCGATATTTCTTTTCAAGTGAAGCGAGGTCAACTGCTCGGACTGATAGGACCTAATGGTGCTGGAAAAAGTACAACCATTAAGACCCTGCTTGGTTTGTTGAAGAATACCAAGGCTAAAGTGTCTTTTAGTGGAGTTAATAAATCTTACGCTTATGTTCCGGAGCAACCTGTGTTTTATGAGGATTTGACATTGTGGGAGCACTTGGATTTAGCGGCCGCTGCCTATGGACTGAAGTACGAACAGTTCGAAGAAACTGCAGAAAGACTGTTGAAGCAGTTTGGTATGGGCCATGTGCGCAATGATCTTCCAGCTGGATTCTCTAAGGGCATGAAACAAAAAATGATGCTAATGCTTGGCTTCTTGGTACAGCCGGATGTTTATATTGTGGACGAGCCATTTATTGGTTTAGACCCCCGCGCCACTAAAGATTTCCTGCGGTTGCTAGAAGCGGAGCGGAAGCGCGGAGCTGGTGTATTAATGTCTACGCATGTACTGGATACAGCAGAGAAGATATGCGATGATTTCGTATTGATCTCCGGGGGAAAGGTTGCCGCCTCAGGAACACTCGAAGATATACGTGATTATGCTGGACTGCCGGAGGCGTCGTTGTTTGATTGCTTCGACGAATTAACATGAGTAAGCAGGGACAGCGGGCGTTTGCTTTTTCTAACGCTAAACAACTATTCAGACGGCGGCTATTCTCTCATTGGCGTGAGCAATCCGCTATTATCCGTACGGCGGCTGATTGGACCGTTCTTTTATATATTCTTATTCCCGGGGGATTATTGGGAGGGCGTTTGTATTATGGGTTCTGGAATGAGGCGCTACCGGCTTGGAGTGTGAACTTGCCGTTTATGCTCATTCCTTCATTATTAGTGCTTTTGATCTGCAACGGGGGCTTGGTACTGTTATTGCAGGAAGGCGATCTATTATTTCTTAGACAACGGCAACGATGGATGAATACGATCCTATTTCGCGGGTTGCTCTACAGCCTGATTGTAACCTCGCTGAAGTTCTGTGTAGCTTTTGCACTGTTACTGCCTTTTCTGATTCGGGGATTTGAGATGACGTCATCGGAGGTATGGGCGCTGTTCGCTCTGACCTTGGCGTGCAGTTGGTGTGTTAAGTTACTTGGACATCTTGTAAAAGTACAGAAGCAAGGTTGGCGTCGCTGGTTATGGCTATTTCTGGCGATCTCCGTCCCGAACGCTATTTATTTCAGAGTAGCTAGCCTTTGGAATGATCGCCCGCTCATCATATTGCTGAGTGCAATTGTATTCACAGTCGTTGCAATATTTGCTTTCCGGTGGCGCTTATTGATGCGTGGGACATTTATGAACGATGTGCGCGAGGACTACAAGCAGCGAATGAAGATAGCGGCCATACTGCTCCGCCATGTTCTGGATAAACCTCGCCCGACTCGCCATAAGCCATGGATTTTCCGGAAGTCGCAGCCTTTGCTTAAATCAAAGACTGCCGAGAGCCGTTTCTCTGCGGCAGCGATTAAGGCACTCATACGGAATCCGGCCCATTTAAAGCTTTACTTGGCTTTCACTGCCGTGTCCGCGGTAGCGATCCTTATCATTCCATCGGGATTTAAATGGCTAGGATTTGTAGTATTAACATCGCTTATGACTTTTTGGCTGTTTTCGTTCTGGTCTTTGTTTGTTGGAGATGATTACATTGGGATACTTCCATTTACGAAAGAACAAAAGGCTGAAGCGGGTATGCATGCGGTCCCTATTTTATTACTTCCCTTTACAATGATTACCTCCGCACTAATCTGTCTCTCTTTATATGGATGGTGGGGGATCATCTTGTTCGTACCGGTTGGATACATGGTTGGACTCTTTATCAGCAGAATATTTGGTACGTTCCGATTGGGCAAAGATTGATAGATAGATAAAAAAAACAGCGTGACTTGAGAAATCTCTCAAGTCACGCTGTTTTTAGTTGCAACGCATTAACTAAGGTGAAGGTCAGCGGCATGTTTGCCTGCTGTATATCCAGTAGAGAACGCTGCTGTTATATTGTAGCCACCAGTATAGCCATGGATATCGAGTACCTCTCCACAGAAGAATAACCCTTGCATAAGCTTAGATTCCATTCTTTTGGGGTCGATCTCTTTCAGATTTACACCGCCACCCGTAACAAAGGCTTCGGACAGCGAGCGGGTACCATGAACATTAACTGGCATCCTTTTCAAGATACCTGCTAGCGCAAGCAATCCATTCTTGGATACATGATGACCCGTAATATCTCCATCCAGGTCAGCTTTAGCTAACAAGAGGGGAATGAGACGTTCTGGCAGCAGCCCCTTTAGCGAATTGCGGATCGCTTTCTTTGGCTCCTGGTCCAGCTTGTCCTGCAGCGATGATTCCACTTCTTGCAAGTTCAGATCAGGGAAGAGATCGATGGACATCTCAACCGTGTCATTCCCTGATTTACGCTGGACCTGTCTCAGAAATTGGCTGCAGCGCAGGGCAATTGGCCCGGATAATCCAAAATGGGTGAAGATCATATCTCCACGATGAGAAATGACCTTCTTTCCTTTTGGATTCCATACAGTAAGTGCCACATCGCGTAGCGACAATCCTTGCAGCTCACCGGATTTAATCCACTCTTCCCGTGAAATAATCGGTACCTCTGTCGGAAATAGCTCAGTAATGGTGTGGCCTGCGGCTTCAGCCCATGGGTACCCATCTCCAGTAGAGCCGGTCTGAGGAACTGACTTTCCTCCGGTGGCGATGATTACGGCAGCACTGGAAATCGTTTTGCCCGAGCCTAGCTGAACGCCTTTAACAGCCCCTTCTCCATATATTACACGTGAAACAGGACTGTCCGTCATAATCTGCACACCTAGATCCCGTACTTTGTTGATTAAGGCGGAGACGACGCTTGCGGCCTTATCGGAGACGGGAAACATCCGTCCGTTGTCTTCTTCCTTTAATGCAATGCCTAAGCCTTCAAAAAAGGCAATGATATCTTGATTATTAAAATGGTCGAAGGCGCTATACAAAAACCGCCCGTTTCCCGGGATATGGGAGATTAACTCATCTCTCTCCTTGACGTTCGTTACATTGCAGCGTCCGCCACCAGATATCCCGAGCTTTCGTCCTAGCTTAGCTCCCTTGTCGATCAGTAGTACGGATGCCCCGTGTTCTGCTGCGGCCACGCTTGCCATTAATCCCGAAGGGCCGCCACCTATGACGATCACATCGAAGTTGCTCATGAAATTTTACTCCTTTACATGTTAAGACACGGGTATTACTTCGTGTTTTCCTAACGGAATCATACCATTCTGACTGTCATGTAACCAGTCTTGTCTGCTCACTTGGTTATAATCGTTGTCAGGAGAGTAATCCTGTGCTTTAATCTAGTCATGTAGGGGAATTTGTCCATTTTGGGGTGTGATTGTAATTATTGGCGCAATTAAGGATATATTATTGCAAATATCGGCAGCATGCTCCTTTCTTTTTCTGATTCAGTGGTGGGTGGACCGAGGGCTTGTGGCTCGAAAAAAAGGTAGTTTCCCGGATAATCAAACTTTTTTGGTTTTGGCGTGTGCGTTAAGTCTTATGCTATGCTCTCTTCTTTCGACGACTTTATTCGGTATTGCTTATTTGAATTTAGGTATGATTCCTGCTTATATCGGTATTTTATATGGAACTGTACGTTCAGGCATTCTACTGTCCATCTTTTTGCTTGTCTGTAATATATTCATTGCAGAGCCAGCAGGAATAAGTAATATGATATTAAATTCAGGAATATTATTATATCCGTTGCTGTTTGGGCTGGCTAAGCCTTTTAAGAAAGGCACAGTGGTAGAGAAGATAGGTATGTTATGGATGGTTCTTTGTCCGAATATGTTGTTCATTGCACTTGTGCCTATTATAGGTGGAAAAAATATATATGAGGCTCATTCTGGCGAGTCACTTTTGATTACTTTGTATCTATTTTTCAGCATCGCACTAGGCGGTATTTTTGTTTATTTTGTTGAAATGGTCTGGAGTAGTTGGCGGGCTAAGATACATATGGAAAGCATAAGTGATAATTTCCAGTGGGAGTCTGAGAAGCTGCAGCAGATTACAAATGTAGTACCTCTGAGTATTATGTCCCTGAATGATCACGGAGTTGTGACCGACCTCAATGATTGTATGTTGGGAATGGCACGAATTCATTATCCCAATTTGAAAAGGGAAGATATTATTGGCAAGCCGGTTAGGGAATTTTTTAATGGTTCAACGGATGTTGATGCGTATACGAGGGTACGGGATAACATTCAGCATAAACGGCGTTCCCATGAGCGAATGATTCATGGAACGCGGATCTATCAAATTTATTCAGCACCACTAATGCATAAGAACTCAGGATTAACGAGTGGAGTGGTACTCATTGCACAGGATATTACGGATGAAGTGAAACTGCGCTCAGAGCTGGATCATGTGGAACGTTTGAGCTTAGTAGGGCAGATGGCAGCCGGAATTACCCATGAGATTCGTAATCCTATGGCGGTAGTTCGCGGATTTTTACAGCTAATGAGAGAAAAGAGCTCGGATGACTTGGATTCTTATTATCAGATCGTATTAGAGGAGCTGGATCGGGCGAATAGCATTATTAATGATTTCCTATCGCTGGCGCAAAGCCGGATATCTGATAAGGAGAAAGTGCTATTACACCGAGTTATAGAAGAAGTCAGTCCGCTGCTGTGGGCGGATGCTAATCTTCGTGGTCAAAGTGTTGAGCTAAAGCTGAACGCATCCATCCATGAATTGGAGTTAAACGTTCGGGAAATCAAGCAGCTTATCCTTAATTTAGGCCGAAACGGCATGGAGGCTATGGGATCCAAGGGGATTCTGACACTGGAAACACATAGTACTCAGGATCAAGTGGAGCTGATTGTAAGGGATAGAGGAATCGGTATGTCGGACAGTCAACGAGAGAAGTTGTTTTCGCCTTTTTTCACAACAAAAAGGGAGGGAACGGGTCTAGGGTTATCCTTGTGTCTCAGTATTGTGGAACGGCATAATGGTAAAATAACTGTAGATTCTGTAGAAGGAGAGGGTACAGTATTTACCATCTCATTCCCTTTAGTAAAGGAAGAATATAGCGAAGCCATGCTTGCGGATTGAATCAGGTTACTTTAGCATCTCTTGCTTTCACAGAGTATGAATGTATAATAAAGTTAGTAAGTACTGCTGTAATGTTATCTGACAAAACAGTAATCAGTGAAGGAGAGTGCAGAGAAATGTCCATGTCTTTTAATCAATATATGAGAGATTCAATTCAGCCTATGCGTGATGACCTTACAAGCATTGGGTTTCAGGAGCTTATGACTCCAGAAGAGGTGGAAGCCACTCTTCCTACCGCAAAAGGTACGGCGCTTGTAGTCGTGAATTCGGTCTGTGGTTGTGCCGCTGGACAATGCCGTCCTGGTGTAGCTCAGGCATTGCAAAATGAGATCGCTCCGGATCACTTGTTCACAGTGTTTGCAGGTCAAGAGAAAGAAGCTACTGCTAAAGCGCGTGAATATTTTGCTCCTTATCCGCCATCTTCCCCTTCCATCGCATTGATGAAGGATGGAGAGCTCGTTCATTTTATTGAACGCCATAGTGTTGAGAATCGTTCGGCTGCTGAAATTGCTGCTGAATTGAAAGAAGTTTTTGATCGTTTTTGCAAGTAAAAAAGTTATTCCATATAATCTCGCATTAGTCGGTAATTCGGCTGTTGCGGGATTTTTCAAAATATAAGAGCGATAATGGGATAGAATATACTTAGAAGCATAGAGCTTCACTTGGTATGGATATTTTGATGGATATGGAACCATTTCTGATGGAACGGGGTGTGGTTTGTGAGTTTACAGGAAGAAATTATTGCTGATCTTGGTGTGAAGCCAACGATTGATGTAGAAGCAGAGGTACGCAAACGGGTTGATTTCTTAAAGTCGTACGTGCTGAAGGCAGGTGCCAAAGGATTATTGATCGCTATTAGCGGCGGGGTGGACAGCGCGGTAGCTGCGGGTCTATGTAAGCAGGCTACGGACGAGCTGTCGGCTCAAGAAGGCACAGAGTATATTACGCTTGGCGTATACCAGCCATATGGTGTTCAAGAGGATATCCAGCACAGTTATGATGTCGCTAAAGCCTTTAATCTGACCCATACCGTGGAGACAAACATTGAGGAAGCTGTGAATGAGATTGCGCTTGAAGTTGAGCATAGTCTGAAGTCCTTGGGCCAACATCGTCATATGACCCATCAAGGCAAGGGGAATGTTAAAGCGAGAACACGTATGGTTATGCAATATGCGCTCTCTTTTGAGAACAATCTGATTGTAGTAGGAACGGATCATGCTTCAGAAGCCATTACGGGTTTCTACACCAAGTGGGGGGATGGCGCTGTAGATATTACACCTCTATCCACACTTAACAAACGTCAGGTTCGTCAATTAGCGGCTCATATTGGTGTGCCTGCGGATATTGTTACTAAAGCACCTACGGCAGGCTTATGGCCGGGGCAGACGGATGAAACCGAGCTGGGCATTACTTATGACGATAATAGCGATTATTTGGAAGGCAAGCAGGTTAACCCTGAGGTAGCGGAGAAACTCGAGAATTATTACCGGAGAACGGCGCATAAGCGCAATGTCATTCCTGGAATTTAGAATAGGTAGAAGTAGAAACCGCCACAGGTCTGCGTTGTAGCAGCTCTCGTGGCGGTTTTTTATGAGATGGATAAGCTAAAAGGTTCTTAGTTAGCCAGCGTTTGATCGATAAAATGAGTGGTCGAAGCAATCGCAAGCTCCAATTGTGGGGTAGTGCCGGCAAAAGGATGCACAGTACCGAAGGTATGATTACCCTCAGGAATATGAACCCAGTTTATATCGGGTCGGAGTTCAGTGAGCTGCTCAGATCCTTGCCGGAGGTGCACTCCATCCAGACTGCCTTGAATAAGAACAACTGGGAAGGACGCTGTCTTCATGCGTTCAAGGATGTTATAACGTTCTTGTTGGTTCTCCATATCTTCTAAAATAACAGCATCCAGCGGCATTTGTTGGCCTGTGCGTGCATTAAGGACGTGGGTTCGTCCTGTTTGCTTCATCTCCTGCTTTTGTTCTTCCGTCAACAAATCGAGCTTCGTAACCCCGTTCCAGGAGATGACCCCGCTAACTTCACTGGGATGGTCAAGCGTGTAGACCAGACAAATTCCCCCTCCAAGACTATGTCCTAGAAGGAATAAGGGCAAGCTGCCGAATTTCGGGTGCTGGCTAAGGTAGGACAACAGTATTTCCATGTCCTTCAGCTCGCGACGAAAGGTGTTACGGGCGAATTTCTCAAGCTCGGTAAAATGCAGTAGATCCTCTCCGATTCCAGCATGAGAGAAGTTGAAGGTGATCACTTCATGATCTTGGCTGAGAGCAGTGGCTATGTAAGGAAACATCCCCCAATCTTTGAAGCCCTTGTAACCGTGTGCAATAACGATAAGGCTCTTTGGTGCTTCTTGGGCAGGAAAGTGTGAGCAGCGGAGAACAGCGTCTTCACCGGCGGGTATTTCGAAATTACGATGCTGCATAGGGTAATCCCCTCTTTCTATATATAAATGAAGTAAAATAGCAAGTCCATCACGAAGGTGCCCAGATAGACTTCCAAAGCATTTTCTTTTAAGATAGCAGAAAGAATCTTATAGGACTATAATTTAAAATTGAAATGAATAATCAGTATAATGATTTTACCATTATTGAAGTAGTATAGGATACACGTCCATAAGGAGCGTGAAATTTTGATTTACGGAATCGGACATGATGTGTTAGAAATTGAGCGTATCTCAGAGGTGATACGTAGGGGACAGGGCAAGAAATTCAACCAGCGCATCCTAACGGAGCAAGAGTACCAGCTTGCTGAGCAACGAGGTGGAAGGTTGGCTGAGTTCGTAGCCGGGCGCTTTGCTGCCAAGGAAGCCGTTGTGAAGGCTTTAGGTTGTGGTATCGGTAATGTGGTTGGCTTTCAGGATATTGAGATATTACCTGATCATAAGGGTAAGCCAGAAGTAACCTTATCATGCGAAGCCTGGAGCAGACTGGATCTACTTGAAGGACAGAAGTATACCATTCATCTTACGATAACACATGGCCGTGATTTGGCTTCAGCTTTTGCGGTGGTGGAGGAGCTAGGTTCATGAATTGAACCGTGATTATAGAAGGGCAAGGAGAGTTACAATGAAACAACAAGAACGACAGGATTTGCAGGAACGAGAAGAAGGACGAGAAGGACAAGATTTGCAAGATCAAGATGAACGACAAAAACAGGTGGATTTAAAAGAAGGTCAAGATAAACAAGATCAGGAGCTACGAGAAGCCAAGCAATATTTCAGTTATCATTTGCTGGAGTGGTATCAAGGGCAGAAGCGGGATTTGCCTTGGCGCAGGCATCGCAATCCTTATTATATTTGGATTTCTGAAATCATGCTGCAGCAGACAAGGGTAGATACGGTAATCCCTTATTTTAATCGTTTTATTGAACGCTTTCCAACGGTGGAGTCACTCGCTGACGCCCCTGAAGAAGACGTGCTTAAGTGTTGGGAAGGCTTAGGGTATTATTCCCGCGCACGTAATATACAGCATGCAGCCAAGCAGGTAAAGGAGCTTTATGGTGGACAGGTACCGAACGACCGTGAGGCGGTGTTCAGCTTAAAGGGAGTGGGTCCTTACACAGCAGGGGCTATTCTAAGCATCGCGTTTAATCGGCCAGAGCCAGCGGTAGATGGTAATGTAATGCGGGTGTTGTCCCGATACTTCCTCATCGAGGATGATATCGCTAAGGGACCCACCCGCGTGAAAATGGAGCGCCTGGCGGCTGAGCTGATCCCGGAGGGGGAAGCTGCCTCTTTTAATCAGGCGCTTATGGAGCTCGGGGCGCTCGTATGCACCCCGAAATCACCGAGCTGCTTAACCTGCCCGGTGATGGAGCATTGCGCTGCGCGCCTGGCGGGCTGCGAGACTTCGCTGCCCGTCAAGACCAAGGCCAAGCCGCCGCGCCCAGAGGAGCGGCTGGCGGCCTTAATCGAGGGCCGCGGTGCCCACGCGGGCCAAGTGCTCATCAGGCAGCGGCCACAAAGCGGGCTGTTAGCCCGCATGTGGGAGCTGCCGCACTGGCAGGCGCCGCCAGCGGAAGGCGGCGCCAAGAGCGCGCGGCTGCCGGAGGCCGCGGCGCTGGACCGGCTGCGCCGGTCACTGCGGCAGGCCGGGATCTCCGCCCGGCCTGAGGAGCACTGGATGGCTGCTGAGCATATCTTCAGCCATATTGTGTGGACCCTGCAGGTGTATCGCTGCAGGGAGGAGGACGCCCTTCCGCTGCCAATAGCGGCAGAAGGACGGGCAGCCTACACCGCGGATGCAGGCCTGTTCCCAGAGATGAACAGCAGCGTACCCATCGAGAAATTTGAGGATGGTAATGCTAGTCCAGAGGATGGCGGAGCTGTTCGCTGGATCAGCCGTGAGGACATGGCTAATTATGCGTTTCCTAATGTCTTCTTGAAGCTGCTGAATCTTTATTTCGATGAGCAGGAAGAGCTGGCGAAGTCGGGGAAGTAGCAGATTATCCGATGTTACAAAAGAGTGAGTTGTAAGAGAAGCAGCAGATATATGAGAAGTGTCTGAAGTAAGTAAAGTACGCTGAAGTCGATGAGTAAGAAACGCATCCAAAGTCTTTGGAGTAGGAAATGTGTTAAATGCGTCGATTGCTAAGTGAGTTGATTGTCTTGATGCAGTTTGATGTGTTAAATGCGTCGATGTAGTTTGATGTGTTGAATATATAAGTTGTGTGTGAAGAGAGAGTGGTGTACGCATCTAAACATGATCACTTACCTCATCCCCGTGGTCAGTTTAAAGGGAATTCCTCCCTATAAACTGGCTGTGGGGACCTGTTTTGATCTTTTTAGGGAAAAACTCCCTTTAATTTGGGTGAATACCTGAATTATGCTCCGATATGGATGATTTAGAGGGAGTATTTCCCTAATTACTCGTATTTAAGTGTTTATGAGCAGAATTAGAGGGAGTTATTCCCTAATAAGAAACAGAATGCCTCATTTAGGCGTCTTTCCAACAGCGGTACGATAAAGGGCAGTCTCGTTCCACACTCATTGATCTGCATTCAAGCGGCGTAAAAAAGCAATATCCTAGGATAATGATCTACTCTATTTGTTTCTAACGAACCTTGTTTTTAACAAATCTGCTTCTAAACGAAATTAGTCTCAAACAAACTCTCACACACCCCACCCAAATAAACGACCCAAACACAAAGAAGGTATCCCTTAGCCATAACGGCTCGGAGATACCTTCTTTGTTTATACTTAGTTAAACGGTAAATCCACAACCTTGAGGGCTATGACTTTATCCGTAATTTAATTCCTTATTTCGCGCTTTCGTAACGTTTTCCAACTTCTTCCCAATTTACTACGTTCCAGAACGCTTTGATGTAATCAGGGCGTTTGTTTTGGTAGTTCAGGTAGTAAGCGTGCTCCCATACATCCAGTCCGAGGATTGGAGTAGCGCCTTCGCTGATTGGGTTGTCTTGGTTAGGTGTGCTTGTTACTGCCAGTTTGCCATCTTTAACAACTAGCCAAGCCCAGCCACTGCCGAAACGAGTAGTTGCTGCTGTTGCGAAATCTTCTTTGAATTTTTCGAATCCGCCCAGTTCGCTTTCAATAGCTGCTGCAAGTGCACCAGTTGGTGCGCCGCCGCCGTTTGGTCCGATAACTTCCCAGAACAAGGTGTGGTTAGCGTGTCCGCCACCATTGTTACGAACAGCAGTACGGATAGCTTCTGGTACAGCGTTCAGATCTGTAAGAAGTTCTTCGATGCTTTTGCTTTGCAATTCAGGTGCCTTTTCCAAAGCTGCGTTCAGATTAGTCACATATGTGTTATGGTGTCTATCATGGTGAATTTCCATCGTCAAAGCGTCGATGTGTGGTTCGAGTGCGTTGTTTGCATAAGGAAGTGCTGGTAATTGAAATGCCATGGAAAAATCCCTCCTGAGTATATTAGAATTTGTATAGATAAAGAACTTCGGCGGTTTATCGTCAAAATTCTTTATTGTTGATATGTACTATAGGGTATCTCCCAATAGGATACTTTAATTAAACAGTATCTGGATCAATAATGCAACACTAAACAAACATAAATGTTTATAAAGTATGATGGGAGTGTAAACAGGATCATCAATTGTATTTAAAATGTAAAAAGAAAGTGCCTTCACCCCATAGACATAACTCTTTATAATTACCCTTATAATGAAACAATGAATCTTATCCAAAATGTAAACGCTTGATATTAAGCGCTTTCAAAAGAAAAATGATGATATCACGAGAAAAGTGTGCTTTAATAGATTTAAAAGCAGGTATTCCTCGGTATTTGATGCTTTTTTTTATTTTCTCAATGTTAAGGGAACCCCTTCTTTTTGTTAAATTCATAAGCCATAGACAAGGGAGATTTTAAAGAATGCACGTTCGTTCCTTTCAATTAAGCGACGTTAGCCCTGTGACTGATTTGCTGCAAACAGCATTATCGGAAGAATGTTTCGAGAACACTATCGAGCCTTTCTCCAGGCAGCTTTCATGGGATTCAGATCTCATTGTAGTTGCGGAAGATGAAGAAGAAATTGTTGGAGCACTGATTGGTACGATTGAGAAAAACCACGGTTGTTATTTCCGGATTGCTGTACATCCTGATTATCGCCGCAGAGGAGTCGGTAGAAGTCTGGTATCGGCTATGGAATCCAGGTTTCAAGCTCGTAAGGTCAGTGGTATCTACGTAGCTGTCGATGAGCATAATTCTTTTGCACTGCCATTGTATGAAGCTATGGGATATAGCGAGAATCAAATTTTCAAATCTGTCCGGAAGCTGAGCATTGTTGGGTAATTTTGATTACTCAGCTGCGTAAGCGGAAACATTTACTAAATAAAGAACTATAGTTGATGATATAGTCTGTTTCATTCATACTCAAGCGTATTTTCCAGAAGTCCATTACTAATGGCTGGGAGATATGCTTTTTTATTGTTATAATATCTGCAAGTATAGACATCAATAATCGAGAATAAGAGGTGACATATTGAGTCAGGAGTCCCAAGTAGAGTTCATGCGTAATCGGAAGCAAAGACATAGATCCTCCAGATCAAAGAAAGGCTTTGGTGGTCGTTTGGCCGCGGAATTGAAGGATTGGTTGCTTACAGCGGTAGTTGTTTTTGCGGTAATGTCGGTTCTTAATATTTTTGTGTTCAATATATCAACGGTTAAAGGTCAGTCTATGCAGCCAACGCTTGTGGAAGGTGAGAGGCTCTTTATTAATAAGCTTTCATTGATGTTTGTAAACCCAAAACACGGAGATGTCGTCATTCTTCATGATCCTAGCACGGGGCCTAGCCGGAAGGACTTTTTAGTGAAACGTGTCATTGGCATACCTGGAGATATCATAGAAGTGAAGGATCACCAGTTATATGTGAATGGAAAAATAGTGAATGAGCCGTATATAGATACCGAGATTGAAGATCCGGATTTCGCGGCGTTAACTGTGGAGAGCGGAAACTATTTTGTCATGGGAGATAACCGTCATGCTTCGGCAAGCAAAGATAGCCGTTATTTCGGCCCGATTCCTCAGGACATGATTGTAGGCAGAGCGGATTATATCTGGTGGCCGCTGTCTAAACTGAAAGGGTTATAACAATTTTATCTATAACATGAAAAGGAGAAGGCGGAAATGAACAATACATTTCAGTCACCGTATGCACCCCCGCCTTCAAAGTGGGCACAGCTTAAAGCGGAGATTCAGGAGGCAGCGACGTCACTTGGTATTGATGATATCGGGTTTACTACAGCAGAACCATTTTTATATTTAAAAAATATTTTGCAAAACCACCGAGACAAAGGATATGAATCTGGTTTCGAGGAACCGGATCTGGATAAAAGGACAATCCCCGCACTGAGCTCTGGGGACAAGCCCTTATCAATTATTTCGATTGCTGTGGCCTATCCCTCCAAAATGGAGGATCCCCCGAAGTCTGAGCCAGGTGCACGAAGAGGCATTCTCGCCCGAGCATCATGGGGCAGGGATTATCATCATGTGCTGAGGGAGGCTTTAAGTAAGTTAGAGGACTTTATTCATGAGCGTGTGCCGGAGGCTGTGCTGGAAAGTATGGTCGATACCGGTGTGCTGGTAGATAGAGCGGTTGCGGAAAGAGCAGGAATAGGCTTCAGCGGCAAAAATTGTTCTATCATCTCACCCAAATGGGGATCTTGGATTTATCTAGGGGAGATGGTTACGAACATTCCATTTGCTCCGGATGAGCCTGTTGAAGAAGGCTGCGGGGAATGTACCAAGTGTATTGATGCCTGCCCAACCGGAGCGCTGGTGGGTCCAGGTCAACTCAATGCGCAGGCTTGTATTTCTTTTCTGACGCAGACCAAAGGATTTCTGAGTGACGAATACATGACCAAAATTGGCAACCGTCTATACGGGTGTGACACCTGCCAGATTGTATGTCCCAAGAATCGAGGGAAGAACTGGAATCATCGCCCTCAGATGCTGCCTGATCCTGAAATCGTGAAGCCATTGTTAATGCCAATCCTGGATCTTAGCAATCGTGAATTTAAAGAGAGATTCGGAAATAGCTCTGCTGCCTGGAGAGGCAAAAAGCCGATGCAACGAAATGCGATCATCGCTCTCGGTAATTTCAAGGAAGTAGAAGCGGTGCCAAAGCTAACAGAAATTGTTCTGAAAGAGCCGCGGCCTGAGATGCGAGGCACTGCTGCTTGGGCGCTGGGACGCATCGGTGGTGGGAAGGCTCTAGCTGCTGTTGAATCGGCTTTAGAGCGCGAAGAGCATGATACGGTAAAAGAAATGCTGAGCCGGGCACAGGATGTGCTCCTCACTGCGAAGCAGGCACGAGAGGACAGCGATGTTTAATGAAGGAAAAAGATCATAGACGGGTTGCATATTCCCAATTGCTGTCCAGTTCTCGAAATGCTATGATAGATTCGCGCGCCATATGGCGATGCAGACAATAGAGTGTAGAGGTGGGCTTTAGATGAATATCGCATTACCTATTATTACATTGGTCGTAGGTCTCATCGGTGGATTTTTTATCGGTGTGTATTATCTGCGCAGACAAATGACAACTATGCAGAATGATCCTGAAATGCTGCAAAAGGTTGCGAAACAAATGGGTTATAACCTGAATGGGAAACAAATGCAACGTGCCCAACAGATGATGAAGAATCAGAACCAGACAGGCGCCCGACCAGGAGCAGCTAAAGGGAATAAACGTAGAAGTAAGTAACCGGGTCCGGATAGAAATTATACGGGTGCGGAAGGGGGAGACATCATGGGGAACATCAATGAATACGTGAACGGTAAAGTATCAGAGAACCGTGAGCAAATCGAGTATCACGTTGAGAAAATATTAGAATTAATCGGTGAAGATACCGGCCGCGAGGGACTGCTTGAAACACCAGCACGTGTTACGCGGATGTACGAGGAGATATTCGGCGGTTATTCGATAGATCCCCGCGAGGCGCTCGGTGTTACTTTTGATGAGTCTCATGAAGAGCTAGTGATCGTGAAGGATATCGTCTATTACAGCCAATGTGAGCATCACATGGCTCCATTCTTCGGTAAAGTGCATATTGGATATATTCCGAGCGGACGGATTGCTGGACTCAGCAAACTAGCTCGCCTAGTTGAAGCAGTGAGTCGGCGTTTGCAGGTTCAAGAGCGCATTACGACGCAAATTGCGGATATTATGACGGAGGTACTAAGCCCTCACGGCGTTATGGTCGTTGTGGAAGGTGAACATCTTTGTATGTGCGCACGTGGAGTGAAGAAGCCAGGAAGTAAGACGGTAACCATGTCTACTAGAGGAGTCTTCCGGGAGGATGCCGCCGCTCGTGCGGAGTTTCTGAGCTTGATTAAAGAATAGTATATAGAGGTGTCTATGCCTCGAAATTAGAAGGACCTATCATTCACTTTTTGTGAACGATGGGTCCTTTTGGGTCAATATAAGCGAATAGAAGTGATGTCTTCTACGAAGTGGAAAGTGATCAGTAAGGCTTCCATGCCAGTTTACTGGCAGCGGCATAACGCTCTGACACATATGGCCAGTTGACGACCTTCCACCAATCGTTGATATAATCCGCACGATTATTCTGATGTTTCAGATAGTAGGCATGTTCCCATACATCCAAGGCCAAGAGCGGAACAACGTCCCATTGCGATAAATTTTGATGTTTTTCCGCAGTGAGAATTTCTAGTCTATGGCTGCGTGGGCTCCAGACGAGAATGGCCCATCCGCCACCTTCTACTTTATTCGCAGCTTCGGTGAACTGTTTCTTGAAGCTGTCATAGCTTCCAAAACTTTGTTCTATAGCTTCTAGTAAAGCACCTGTTGGGCGGCCCCCACCTTGCGGAGACATCACGTTCCAAAAGATCGTGTGAAGATAGTGGCCTGCACCATTAAAGGCTAATTCTCTCTCCCAATGTTTAACGAGATCGAAGTCGCCGTTCTTACGGGAATCCGCTAATTTAACTTCAGCCTTGTTTAATCCATCTACATAACTTTGATGGTGCTTATCGTGATGAATTCTCATCGTCTTTTCGTCAATATAAGGTTCTAGTGCATTATAGGCGTAAGGCAAGGGAGGTAGCGTATGGCCGCCAATGGGTACCGCGTCGTTTTTATCACGGATATCAGGAACAGTGTCAGTAAAAGTAGAGAATCCATCATTCCGCATGGTATCGTCTGTATCGATGTTTACGACATAATCCTCTGTGTAATCGCGCATGACTTGTGAAAGCTTTCCGGGCGAGCTGAGTGTCTGCAGTACGGCTAGGAAGTATTCTGATTCGCGAATAATATGCAGAATCACAGTGGTTGCAAGGGGGACGGCTTTGACCGCTGCGCTACTCTCCATGATGGCAAAGAGCTGCCGGACGAACTCTTGGGATTGATTACAGGAGATATGTAGCAGTTTCTCCGTTTCCGCAGTGAGTTCTGCCTGTGGCGGAGGAGAAGCGGAAAGGGCAGCATTCAATAGCTGCTGTGCCGCCTGCTCAGTTGCACCAAAAACAACGGCCCATTCATCGAGGAGTTTCACATAAGGGTCCTCTAATTTAGGTACGATCGCTTTGATGACTTCGGTATGCTCTTTCTCTTGTGTTTTCCAAAATACGATTTCTTCCAGAATACGTACTGGCAGCATCGGCCCGTATACATATAGCATGCCAAGAAAACCTCCCGTGATATGTCTTTATCAGTCCATTATATGAACGGTCTTGGAAGGTTATGAAGAACATAAACTAAGAGTGCCACTTTGGCTTCTCTCTTCCTTGGGGATGAAAACAGCCTCTTCCTAGGGCACGTTTCTTTCTGTCCCTGAAGAGGCTGTTCGTATGGTTATTAGTACTGAGTTAATTACTTGCCATCGCTGGCTGATCACCATTATTATTTTTGGCCAGATGGACATTCCCTAAGAAAGCGGAGACCCGCCGCAAATATTCACGGGGATGCTCGCGGAACAACAGCTCATGATGACTACCCTCAATGATCCAGGAATCTGAGAACACATTGTTCTGATTTGCTGCCAGTTCTTCGGCAATAGGATAGGGTGCTTTATCGTCTTTGGTTCCATGCATGAATAGGATAGGGAAAGGATAGTCTTTGGATTTAACCTTTGCATAAGGAATTTGATCTAGTCCCGTACCGTTCAGTACCGGGAACAGCATTTCCATGATCGCCAGGGAAGGCTGGCGCGGCAGATCGATATTCTGCTTAATATTATGATACAGCGTGTCTGGTTCTAACAAAAAGGTGCTGTCCAGAATCATCGCGTCGATGTCCTCAGATACTAAACCTGCCTGCAGTGCTGTGCCAGCACCCATGGAGAAGCCCCAAACAACGAGCTCTTTAGCCCCGCGTTCCTTTGCGAAATCAATGGCGCCTAGAAGCTGCTGGGATTCTTTTTTGCCGCCGGTTGCAATATCCTTATTACCTTGGGCAGCAAATCCGTAATCAAACATTACGACATTGAAATTCAGACTGTGTGCATAGTGCGCGAGATCGTACATAGGTACCCAAGACTCTTCGCGGTTGGCACCATAGCCATGACTGAACACGATAGTCTTAGTGGCGTCCTTGGCTGGAATATACCAGCCGTTCATCATGCGACTGCCATCCTTAGCTGGGAAGGTTACATCCTCGTAGGCGAGGCCTTTGGCCATCATAGGATTGGAGTACAGTGGCGCGACGGTTGGATTGGATAGTACCCAAGCGATGTAGCCATGGAGCGAGACAAAACAAAATGCTAAAAAGAAAAATATAGATAATAGCAATGCAACGATAATATGCTTAACACGGATCATCCGCAGCGATAGTCGTGATGAACTGCCCTGTTTAGGTAGTTTAGGACGACGGGAGACTGACGTGCCGGCTCGGCTGGTTGTCAGATCCATAAGGTCCCCTCCTAAGTATGATGTGAGTACTAGTGCCTAGGATAATTTGTCGAAAATGATACTAAAGCATTAGTATATTTAATATGTTTATCGTAAGTTGAAGCACTTACAAAGTCAATGAATTGAACCGTTTTGTAATGTAACTGTAAAGTGCGGACCAGTCTTTTTCGGCTCAGTGAATATACTGGACTTTCCGTAGAGTTTTGCACTAAGATAGAGTTAGTTATAATGTAACCGCGTTTCATTTGATGAAACACGAGGGGGGATTACTGTGGAGGACCGAAAGCTAACGGTACGCGCGGTAGAACGTGCGCTCGACATATTACTTTGTTTTACGCAGGACAGTGATTTAGGGTTAACGGAGATCGCATCAAAGATTGACTTACATAAGAGTACAGTCCACAGATTACTGGCAACACTAGAGGAAAAGGGCTTTCTTATTCGCAATCCGGCGACAGAAAAATATAGGTTGGGTATACGAATCTGGGAGTTGACTACGCATCTGCCTGCTTTTGACGAGTCGGCAGCGGTATTGCTGCCATCTATGGAACGGCTGAGAGATCGACTCGGTGAGACGGTAAGTCTTTACTTAAGGGATGGTATTGAACGCGTACGTATTCAGGCGGTACAGAGCCAGCAGGCGATCCGTAGAGTCGCACAGATCGGTGCGAGGCTGCCATTATCCGTAGGGGCGTCGAGTAAGGTGTTAGCAGCGTATGCACCACCTGAGGTGTTGAGAGAGCTGCTGGAGAGTTCGGAGTGGCCGGATTACGTTGAGAAGAGTGTATACAAAGATCAGCTTAATGAGATCATCAGGCTGGGGTATGCCACGAGTTTCGAAGAACGTGAGTCTGGTGCGGCCGCTGTGGCGGTACCTGTCACAGGCCGTAGTGGAAATGTGATTGCGGCGTTATCGCTGTCAGGGCCGGTCAGCCGTCTGTCTAGGGATACGTTAGTGGAGTATGCCGCTATCTTGAAGGAAGCAGCAAGTGAAATGGGCATGATGATTCCATAGCCCAACATGAGAAAAACGGCCAGTCTCCGGATGATCGGAGGCTGGCCGTTTAATGTCCAAATATAATAAGACAAGGGAGTGCCTCTAGCCTTAATGGCCAGAGGGCACTCCCTTGTGCGTCTTGCGTTAAATCTATTCTACCGATACAGCCGAAGAATCTGTGGCATCCGCCAGCATTTGACGAAGTACAGTTTGTAGAATACCACCATTGCGATAGTAATCAATATCAACCGTACTGTCGAGGCGTGCTGTGACAGGGAAATCGAACTGAGTACCGTCTTCACGGGTAGCGGTAACAGTTAGATCTTGGCTTGGCGTCACCTCGTTATCGAGACCGGTAATGTTGAAGGTCTCGCGTCCGGTCAGTCCCAAGCTGCTCCAGCCGTGTCCTTCCTGGAATTGCAGTGGAAGCACACCCATACCAACCAGATTGCTGCGGTGAATCCGCTCAAAGCTCTCAGCGATAACAGCTTTAACACCCAACAGAAGCGTGCCCTTGGCAGCCCAGTCACGTGAGCTTCCTGTGCCGTATTCTTTACCGGCGATAACGATGAGATTCTGTCCAGCGTCCTGATACAGCATGGAAGCGTCATAGATGGACATGACTTCATCGCTTGGCAGGAAGGTTGTAACTCCGCCTTCTGTACCTGGAGCTACTGCATTACGAATCCGAATATTAGCGAATGTACCACGCATCATAACTTCATGATTTCCGCGGCGTGAGCCGTAGGAGTTGAAGTCCGCACGTTCTACACCATGATCGCGTAAATATTCGCCAGCAGGACCAGAGGTAGAGATATTACCCGCAGGTGAGATGTGGTCGGTCGTTACGGAGTCAGCAAGCAACGCCAGAACGCGTGCATCCTTGATATCCTTGATGTCTCCCAGACCGTCTGCCAGATGCTCAAAGAATGGCGGATTCTGAATATACGTGGAATTATCATCCCACTCATACAGCTCACCTTGTGGAACAGGGATAGAATTCCAACGTTCATTAGCAGTGAATACATTCTCGTATTTACGACGGAACATCTCCGGACTAAGGGAGAGACCGATAGCTTCACGAATTTCAGCAGTAGTTGGCCAAATATCCTTCAGGAATACTGGCTCACCTTGTGGATCAAATCCGAGCGGTTCAGTCTGCAAATCGATATTTACAGTGCCAGCCAGTGCGTAAGCAACTACGAGCGGCGGTGAAGCCAAATAGTTGGCTTTGACCTGAGCATGTACGCGGCCTTCAAAGTTACGGTTACCTGAGATTACTGCGGCAACAGTCATATCGTTGTCAGTAATAGCTTGACTTACTTCTTCTGGCAAAGGACCAGAGTTACCGATACAGGTAGCACAGCCATAGCCAGCCAAGTAGAAGCCCAGTGCTTCAAGCGGCTTCAGCAGGTCTGCTTTTTCCAAATATTCAGTAACTACCAATGATCCTGGAGTCAAGCTGCTCTTAACGTATGCTGGTTTGGTCAGACCACGTTCCACAGCTTTTTTCGCCAAAAGACCTGCACCAAGCATGACGCTAGGGTTGGAAGTATTCGTACAGCTTGTAATTGCTGCGATCACGACCGCGCCTGTGCTTAGTTTGCTTTTGGTGCCATTTTTATGTTCTATTTCTACAACTTGGGCGATTTTCTCATCGCTGAGACCGTAACCGCCTTTGTCTACAGGTGTACGGATAATACCTTCGAAATTTTCTTTCATATGCGTAAGTTCGATCCGGTCTTGCGGACGTTTTGGTCCAGCCAAACTTGGAACTACAGAAGCTAGGTCAAGTTCAATTACATCACTGAACTCAGGATCTGGCGTATTCGAAGTGCGGAACATGCCTTGTGCTTTGTAATAAGATTCAACGAGCTCTACCAGATCATCTGGACGACCTGTGCTGCGAAGATAAGCAAGGGTCTCTTCATCTACAGGGAAGAAACCGATCGTTGCTCCGTATTCTGGCGCCATGTTAGCAACCGTTGCCCGGTCAGCAAGACTGATGTTAGCAAGACCAGGACCGTAGAATTCGACGAATTTGCCGACTACGCCTTTTTTACGCAACATTTCAGTAACTGTCAGTGCCAAGTCTGTTGCTGTAGCCCCTTCGATAAGGCTGCCTGTAAGCTTGAAGCCCACTACATCTGGTGTAACAAAATAGAGCGGTTGTCCGAGCATACCTGCTTCAGCTTCAATACCGCCTACACCCCAGCCCACAACACCAAGTCCATTGATCATCGTAGTGTGGGAGTCCGTTCCAACAAGGGAATCTGGATAAACGACAGTTTCACCGTCGATAGTTTTAGTAGTGGCTACGGAAGCCAAATACTCCAAATTCACCTGATGCACGATACCGGTAGCTGGAGGAACTGCACGGAAGTTATTGAAAGCGGTCTGTGCCCAGCGAAGGAAACGGTAACGTTCCTCGTTGCGCTCAAACTCCACGTTCATATTATATTCCAAAGCGTCTGCCGTACCGAAAGCATCAACCATAACAGAGTGGTCAATTACAAGGTCAACGGGAACGAGCGGGTTGATCTGTTTAGGATCTCCGCCGGCTTTCTTTACGGTGTCACGCATAGCTGCCAGATCTACGACTACCGGAACACCGGTAAAGTCCTGAAGTACGATACGAGCAGGGATAAACGGAATTTCTTTATTGCGATCAATGTCGCCTGACCAATCAGCCAATTGTTTCACATGTTCTTCTGTAATCGCCCGTCCGTCAAATTGACGAACAGCCGCCTCAAGTAATACTTTGATCGAGAAAGGAAGGGAAGAGATAGAGCCCAATCCTTGTTCCTCAAGGGAGTTAAGATCATAATAGCGATAAGATTTGCCACCTGATTCCAGGGTGCGGGCCAACGAGAAATGATCCTTGCTTGGCATATGTGCGCCTCCTTGTTTCATCTATTGAAACTCAATTTCACATTGCATGTTATTTAATTATAACGGTTACAAAGAGGGGAGTAAAGTTTTTTTTCCTATATATAAAGCCCGAATATCGCATCTCAGAAACCATCTAGAGTTACCTCTAAAACGTAAGCTATAAGCAAAGCTTATGCCCTACCATGTAAATTGAAGCGATCTGTATAGCGGCCTGTTTCCTTTCATATACATAGAGCAGTAGTTAAAAGGGAATGAAGGGGTGCGAGTATAATGGAACAACAGTGGAAGCAGAGTCTATATGTATATGTAGATCAAGTGAATAAGGCCAGGGTGGAACCTAAGTCCTCATCGCAAACAGTTTCCGTATCCGTTAAAGATCCACATTTTCTGGTGGAGCAAGGGGAACGTTCACGCCGTATCGCTGAATGGTATACCGCTCGTGGGATCACTCCGCTGCGTGGGGAAACAGGTGTAAAGACTTTACGGACCGTCCGGCAGACTCCGACAGAGGTGGTAGCAGAGGTTACGCTGCATAGTGCACTCTATTATGAAAAAGGAGGCGTTAACCACCGTGAGGATAGGGTTGAGCTGGAGCGGTTGACCTTTGTGCGGGACGGAGGGGGTTGGGAAATCGCTGCTATAGAACGAACCATTCCCGAAAGGAATACAGTTCATAGAGCTGAGGTGGAGCTATCAGGCAGGTTGTCCAAATGGGGGGAAGCTTTGCCTGCTCCGCTGCCATCACAGCCCCTTCTAAACCGGAATATACTTGGTGAGATCTCGGGCTCAAGAGAGGTTCGCTACAACCGTGAAGAAGCGGTGGCTTATGCCGATCGTTGGTGGAAAGACGGGAATCCGGAGTTCGAAACATTTGAGGTAGATTGTACGAATTATGTCTCCCAATGCCTCTTTGCAGGGGGCGCGCCTATCAACTATACTGGTAAAAGAGAAACGGGTTGGTGGTACAAAGGCTACCAAGGAAAACAGGAATGGTGGAGTTATAGCTGGGCTGTATCAGACAGTCTGCAGCGCTATTTGAGCGTTAGCCGGAGCAGTGGGTTACGTGCGGAAGTCATGGAGCGGCCGGAGCAATTGATGCTGGGCGATATCATTCAATATGACTGGGATGGTAACGGGCAATATCAGCACAGCACGATCGTCACAGCCTTTGATGCTGGTGGCATGCCGCTTGTGAATGCACGTACAGTCAGCAGTCGTCATCGCTTCTGGGACTATCGTGATTCTTACGCATGGACGGATCAAACGAAATACCGTTTTTTTCATATTAACGACTATTTATAAGACAGAAAGAGGTTATAAAGGTATGGGGAACGCAAAACTAACCGTAGGGCTGGTGTACGGGGGCAAATCCGGAGAACATGAGGTATCGCTACAGACGGCTTTTGCCGTGATGAACTCATTTGATTACGATAAATATGAGATTATCCCTTTCTATATTTCAAAACAGGGCTTGTGGAAAGTCGGAGAGACGTTATCGGTACCTTATAGTGAGGTAGAGCAGCTCAAGCTTTCAGATGCAACGGAAGATATGGGCTCAGCCCTGAATGTAGTATTTAGTGGACTATCTGGTGCGGATAAAGCGGTGGACGTTATGTTCCCACTGCTGCACGGCACGTATGGCGAGGACGGAACAATTCAAGGGTTGTTCGAAATGGCGAATATTCCTTACATTGGGGCTGGTGTTCTTGCCTCTTCGGCAGGGATGGATAAGGTTGTTATGAAGAAGCTATTCGCTGATGCAGGTCTGGATCAGTGTGAATATTGTTATTTTAACATCAGCGCTTGGAAAAGAAAAAGCCATGAGTTGATTGTGGGTGTAGAGGATAAACTGGGATATCCAGCATTCGTAAAGCCTGCTAATCTGGGCTCAAGTGTAGGTATTTCTAAGGCTTCCGATAAGGAAAGTCTTGTAAAAGCTATAGATTTCGCCTTCCGTTATGACACTAAAGTCATTATTGAGGAATTCGTGGATGCTCGTGAGGTAGAGGTCGGTGTGCTCGGAAATGATGAGCCAGAGGCTTCTGTTCCGGGTGAAATCGTTTCTTCTGGAGAATATTATGACTACGCAGCTAAATATACGGACGGTAAATCGCAAATGATGATTCCTGCGCCAGTAGATTCTGAAGTTGCTGATCGTTTGCGGGAGTCCGCGATAACCGCTTTTAGAGCGATTGAGGGTAGCGGGATTACCCGGGCGGACTTCTTCCTGCGGAGATCGGATGGTAAAATTCTAATTAACGAAGTGAATACGATGCCTGGCTTCACTCCGTACAGCATGTATCCGCTATTGTGGCGTGAGACAGGTGTATCCTATAGAGCTCTGTTAGACCGTATGATTGAGTTAGCCTTAGAGCGCTATAATTTCAAACAAGGTCTTAAGTATGACAACGAGTAATTGAAGCTACTAGCGGGTTCATCCCGACTGGAAAGGGGCCAAGAAATATGGGTTTTCAAACTGAATTCAATTCCGTCTGTAAGTTCAAGAATGAACAAGAGCTGTACGAGCTGCTGGAGTATGGGCGTACCAAAATGGTGAAGCAGGGCTTTCGTGTGTACCCGACGGGTCAGAAGGTGATTGCCTACACACCTGAGAATGTAGCTGTAGCGATCGTCAAAATCTCAGCCTCGATCGCAGAGATTAATTTTCAGGGGCATGAGGTTACAGCGGTCGAAATGGAACTCGTGCGTAAATTGAATGAAGAAGAATCGAAAGTGCAAACCGCACTAGCAGATGAAATGTTTTTTGGAGCGCAGGGATGATTGTCCGTTTTGGATATGTAGCGATGTCCACCGTTATCAAAGACTGCTCACCATCCAAGACTATGACGATGGCCTCCTTCAAAAAGCTGGATGACCGTGAAGCGGCACTTCGGCGTTTGGAGAACCTCGCTCGGATGAATCTGCACAATACGCTGCGACTAATGAAGCATAATGTGGGTTCGGACATCTTCGTGTACCGTCTCACTTCCAAGCTGATTCCTCTGGCGACGCATCCTGATTTACAGGATTGGAATCCGTTTGCTGCGCTCGCTGAGGAATTTGCGGAAGTGGGGCAATATGTGAAAAAGCATGGGATGCGGGTGTCTTTTCATCCAGATCACTTTACAGTGCTTAGTACACCCCGTCCTGAGGTGCTAGTAAGTTCCATCCGGGATTTGCAGCACCACACGGACATGCTGAATGCCATGGGACTTCCTGCCATGGCGAAGAACAATATTCATATTGGCGGAGCCTATGGGGACAAGCCGGTGGCAGCCAAGCGGTTTGAGAAGCATTTCCGCGAGCTACCAGCAGCGCTGCAGGCACGTATTACGCTGGAGAATGATGATAAGACCTTCACAGCCCCGGAGACACTGGCAGTCTGCCAGAACGTAGGCCTGCCGATGGTGCTGGATATTCACCATCAATGGGTGAATAATGAAGGAGAGCTCCCTTGGGAGCTGTGGCCTGATATTCAGCAGACATGGCGGAGCGAGCTTGCACAGAAGGATGTTCCGTCTGGAGAGCTTTTCTCGCCTAAGATTCATGTATCTAGTCCGCGCAGTCCGTCTGATCCACGCAGCCATGCAGATGGTGTGGAGCCTGCGCCATTAGTAGCTTTTTTAAAGCGGATAGCTGCAGATACCCCTGCTATAGATGTTATGATTGAGGCAAAACTAAAAGATGGTGCGTTATTTGGATTGATGGAAGCGATGAAGGAGCTGGCTGATGCCGGTAACGGAATTTCTGTATTAAATGGGGCAAGTGTGAATATCGAACCTTAAACAATGAAAATAAGGCGATAGGTCCCGAATACGGGCCCTATCATGACTTGATATGTAACTTGAAATAGGGTACGTTGAATGAAACTTTATTACGATTAACATTCAAGGGAACATAGAAATGGGTATCCCTTATGGCGGAACTTTGAGAACGTTTTGGCGTATTGAACGGTATTGTGAATAGGATTGCTTTAAATTTCATGCCAATGGCGATTATGTTCAAGGAAGCGGAGTGAAGATATGAGTCCTTTAAAACCAGAGGGTAAGAAAGAACGTGAACCCTATGTAGTAACGAGCAAGGGACATACGGCGGTAGCCATTAATGCTGCTGCCAAAGCAGGAGAATGGATAAAAAGCAGACAGGGTCTGGTGAAGGAACTTAATACAAAGACATCGGCACAGGATCTGGTCACGGAAGTAGATAAAGGCGTTGAACAGATGATCCGCAGGTTGATCCTGACACATTATCCAGATCATGCGATCCTCGGTGAGGAAGGCGTTTCCCCGGGAGCAGCAGCAGCAACCGCTGCATTGGAAGAAGCTCGTGAGCATGAATATCTGTGGATTGTAGATCCTGTAGATGGTACGACTAATTTTGTACACGGATTTCCTTTTTACTGTGTCTCCATTGCTTTAGTGATTCGTGGAGAATTAACGGTGGGGGTAATTTACGATCCAATTCGTGATGAAATGTTCGTTGCTGAAAAAGGTAAGGGAGCCTACATGCATGGTGTTCCTACCGCAGTCTCTAAGGAGGACGTTTTTGGAGACAGCTTGATTGCTATGGGCTTTCCGCCGGACCGTGAATTTGCGCAACCTGTGAATATGGCAGGACTGAAGAGCATTCTTCCGCAGATTCGTGGTATTCGCGCAGGAGGTTCAGCTGCTCTACACTTGGCTTATGTAGCAGCAGGTCGGGTAGATGGATACTGGGAAGTAGGCCTAAGCCCTTGGGATTGTGCAGCAGGAGTACTGCTAGTGCTTGAATCAGGGGGCAGAATTACGGATACGCTTGGGCGTCCATACGATATTGGCACTCGTCATATAGTAGCAAGTAATGGTCATATTCACGAATATTTGGTTTCGTCGCTGAAGAATGCTGAAGCAACAGGATATAAGCTTTAGGGAGGACGATGCATCATGAGCGAGAAGGATGATCTGGAACGCAAGCTAAGCGAAATGTTGGTTGATGGTGAGATGGAACAGGGTGACCGTATAGCTAAAGAAATCCGTGAGATCTCTCCGAAGTATGAAATTCGTATCCAGACCACAATGGATCCTATTGTGGTGGAGACGCTGCGGTATCGTAAGATTGGACATGAACTAGACGATCGTTATGATAAATATCTGGAACGTGCCGGGAAAAATTTGAATTCACAAGAGGATTCAAATAAAGAATAAGACATTCGTGTCTAGCTGTGATAATAATTGTGATTTTCAGAGCGGTTTCCCGAATATGGGAGGCCGCTCTTTTGCGTTGCTATCAGGGATGGTAGAATGAGAATTAGAACATTTTGGGAGGGATACGATGCTAAGCAAGTGGAGAAGAATTTTAGCAGCTAGCACAAGCAGTATGCTTTTGTTATCTGTGCTGATTGGCGTAGGTGCCGGATCGGCAAATGCAGCTGACACGCCTACAACACAAGATGCAAGTCAGGATGTCTTTCGCATCGTAGCTCTTGGCGATTCGATTACTGCCGGATACGAGCCGGGAATGACGGATGTGAATACCAAGCCTTACGGTTATGCGGAGCGACTACTGGAGCAGGGGTGGTATCATGGCCGGAGCGAGCTTACCAATTATGGTATTCTTGGATTGACCACTGCTGGATTACGTAATTACACAGGAGCCATCAAGGTCGGCTCTGTGATTACTGCTGAAGGTATTCAGTCAGGTCTCCCAGATCCGCGGATAGACCAGTTCGTAAAGTTAACCCCACAGATCGCATCAGAGCTGAAGGAAGCCGATCTGATTACGATTACAATTGGCGGGAATGATGTAAGCCGTCTTTTCTTACAGGTTAAGGAGCTGACAGATACAGATTTCGAATCTCAGCTGGAGCAGAAGCTAGCGGATTATAATACGAATGTGAAGGCCAGTCTTGAGAATATTCGTGCGATAAATCCTCAAGCAACAATTATACTGGCTGACCAATATCAGCCTGCTCCTAAGATCGCTCTTGGTGCGATGTACACTAAATTGATGACCGCAGCAGCGAAATTTACGGATTCGGCAGATCGTGTGGCTGCAAGTATGAATCAAGAGGGAGCAAAGGTAGTAGTAGCTCATGTAGCGGCAAAGTTTGCCGGCTCAGAGGGATCACTCACGCATATTATCGGGGCAGGACAAGCGGATTTTCACCCAACGCAGCTCGGATACGAGACCATTGCAAAAGTATTTGCTGAATTACAATGGGGGGATTACCGCATTCCCACTGTAGCGGCGATGGCTACGGATACTGTACCGATGTCGATTGTTGTAAAGGGTGTAGAGTTAAATACGCCGAATAAGCCCATCCTTAAGAATGGTCAGAACTTCTTGGCGCTTAAAGATATTCTAAATGCCGTAGGCGCTAACGGAAAGTGGGATAATAAGACCTCCAGTGCTACTATTGAATACGGTGGCCGGACGGTTGTAATCACGATCGGTAGCAAATTTATTAAGGTGAATGGACAGAATGTAGCCATTGATACCCCTGCTTTTCTGCAAAAGGTAGGCAAAGAAGATAAAACTTATCTTCCCCTTGCCGCATTGGCGACCGGACTTGGATTCGATGTGAATTATAGTAGCAAACTGCGTACTGCTTTCATAAATCCATAAATCTGCATATTATATCATAAGTACTTTAAATTAAGCCCGTAAGGCAAAGGTGGATGGAATATTGTCTAGTTCAAAATTTAGTGCTGAATATATCATCACTATGGATGATATTGTACGGGAAGGTCATCCCGTGCTTCGTACCGTAGCACAAACAGTAGAGCTTCCTTTACAGGAGGAGGATCGTGAGACTCTGCAATGTATGCTTCAGTTTCTGAAGAACAGTCAGGACCCGGAGATTTCCGAAGAATATAATTTGCGCTCTGGTGTAGGTCTGTCGGCGAATCAAATCGGACTTACGAAGCGTATGTTCGTGATGTATTCTACGGACGAGAGAGGAAGAATTGTAGAGCATGCTTGGGTTAACCCTAAGATCATCAGTCACTCACTAACCATGGTGTACTTACCGGAGAGTGAAGGATGTCTGTCTGTTGATCGGCCGGTGCATGGATTTGTACCTCGTTATGAATCTGTAAAGGTAAAGGGATATGATCTTGAGGGTAAGGAGGTTGTCCTTAAATTTAAAGGCTACCAAGCCATCATCATCCAGCATGAGATTGATCATCTCGATGGGATCATGTTCTACGACCGAATCAACAAGGAGAATCCATTCAAGCTTCCTCAGGGAGTGGAGATTCGGAACTTGTACGAGTAAAAGAAAATCTCTGAATAGGAAAGCATGTGGTCTTGCAGCATAAAGCTGAGGGGCACATGCTTTTTTTTTTGCTATCTGCAAGACTGAATGATTTCAAATATTTTACAAATTAATCCACAGGAGGTACCATATAGCTAATGGGTAGAAAGTAACTTTATTATCAGAAGGAGGTTATTAAATGGGTTGGGGTAGAATGCCAATAAGAGGCGTTGTTAACGAATATAATGATGAGGTTAAGAAGATTGATGAGCAGATTTTGACTCTGATTCAGGAACGTAAAGCTATAACAGGCAAAAAACGCTTCTCCCCTGAAAGTGAACTCCTTGAGGAATGGTCAACTAGATTCGAGATGGACCCTTCACAGATTGTACAGTATATACACAGTCTGAATGAGGCTGTACCCAGACGGAAATATTGGGAAGAGCCGGGTTTACTGCTCGGCGTACTTCCAATCGTGAAGCGGATAGTCCTCGAAGATTGCGAATATACACTTACACATGCTATGCAATATGAAGCTCTCAGCATCGTTACTGTGGAAATTAAGTATTTAAAAGAAACAGTGGAGCACGTTCATCTTAGAGCCGCCCTAACATTGGAAATTATGAGTGAGGCAGCCTATGAAATCCAACCGCATGGAGGCCATGGAGGGGGCGCACATACACAAATGAAATTCTTGGTTTGGCCACCGCTGCCAACGGATCTGGATACGGTTCAATTTTCCTTAATACCTGGTGAAGACAGAATGTTTGGGCCTTCAATGACGGAGATTATATTGGACAAGCAAGTCGATTTCGAATAGTGCTTATGCAAAAAAACCTACCACCAGAAGTGGTCAAGCCCCCATTTTATAGACACTGAAAAAAGACCCTAGGCAATAAGCTGTTTCCGGTACTCTACCGGAGGCAGCTTATTTAACCTTCGTTGTGGCCGATGTTGGTTATAAAATCGAATGTAATCTTCAATTTTCCTTTGTGCCTCATCCATATTTCGGATATCATAAGGATAGAGTCCTTCCGTTTTGAGATGCGAGAAGAAGCTCTCCATAGAGGCGTTGTCATAACAATTGCCTCGGCGAGACATGCTGATTCGGGCCCCAACCTTTGGCAGCATGTCGTGGTATGCATGAGACGTGTATTGGAATCCCTGATCGCTGTGAACGATCAGTCCAGTCACGTCTTTTTGCTGACTCCACGCCTGCTCAAAGGTCCGGAGAACCAGTTCGTTGTCGTTCCTAGCGCTCATTTGATAAGCGATAATTTCGTTATTGAATAAATCTTTAATCGCAGAAAGATAGAGCCACTTTTCGCCTACACGATATTGCGTAATGTCTGTCACCCATTTTTGGTTGGGAGCATCCGCTTTGAAATCCCGTTTCAAAATATTTTTCGCCACACGGTCTCCTTCAGAAGTAGCATAATTACAACGATGTTTTCGGCGGATCCTCGAACGAATGCCTAAATCCTGCATAATTCTGAGTACCTTCTTATGATTCATCCAAACCCCGTGGTCTTGTAGCAAGAACAATTGAATTTGGCGATAACCGTAGACTCCTTCATACCTTTCATAGACCTTCTGAATGAGCGCCTTTGCTTCCTGATCCCGATCTGTTCCTTTGCGCTTCAGGAAAGCGTAGTATCCACTTCTAGAGACCCTAAAGAGTTTACACAGGTTGCTAACGGCATACTCTTTTGCAGCGTTCTCAATGACTCTATATTTGTGCGTTTCACCTCCTGCATCCAGATTTCCAAACACTTTTTTAGCATTTCATTTTCCCGTTTGAGCTTTTGAACATACCTATCTTGATCGATATATTCAATACGACGCCCCCGTTGATCTAGTAGCCCAAATTCCCCTAGCTCTCGGTATTTCTTCATCCATCTCTTTACCCGTCCTTGATCTTGTATCTCAAAATGCTCCGTAATTTTCCGATAAGTCCATCTTTCCTCCACATGTAAACGAATGGCCTCTTTTTTAATCTCATCTGAGTAATTTTTAAACTTCTGTCCTTTAATCGCCATAAAAATGCACCCCCTAGAATTTCATCGGATAAACCAGGGGTTTTTTCCAATGTCTATTCTAAGGGGTGCACTTCAGAAGCTTGGTGGTAGGTTTTAGTATGTTTAGTGGCCGTAAATAACGTCTTATTTCTCAGCCGCCATAGCACGGAATGACGCTTCTGCTGCAATTAGCGTAGCTTCGATATCCGTAACGGTATGTGCTGTCGTTAGGAACCAAGCTTCATATTTTGAAGGGGCAAGGTTAATCCCGCGGTTTAACATGTGACGGAAGAAGCTGGCGAACATTTCGCCGTCGGTATCCTGCGCTTCATCGTAATTTGTAACTGGATGATTACAGAAATGAGTAGAGAATGAACCACGGATGCGGTTAATCGTCAGTGGAATGCCATGACGGTCAGCAGATTCCTGCAGTCCGTCGACTAGACGGATCGCAAGACGTTCCATCTCATCGTATACGCCTTCTGCGCTCAGCACTTCCAAACAGGCGATACCTGCGGAAATGGAAGCAGGATTTCCCGCCATTGTTCCCGCTTGGTATGCCGGTCCTAGTGGGGCTACTTGTTCCATCACATGCTTACGTCCGCCGTACGCGCCGATCGGTAAGCCGCCACCAATGATTTTACCGAGTGCTGTAAGGTCAGGAGTAATGTCTTCATGATTATCCAGTCCTGCATATGTCTGTGTGGAACCATAGTGGAAGCGGAAGGCCGTAATGACTTCGTCATAAATAACGAGTGAGCCGTTATCATGAGCCAGCTTGCAAAGCCCTTCGAGGAATCCCGGCTTCGGCATCACCATACCGAAATTACCGACAATCGGTTCAACCATTACAGCGGCGACATCTTCGCCCCATTTTTCCAGTGCCTCTTGCAGGCTTTCCAGATCATTAAAAGGAACAGTGATTACTTCCTGTGCAATACTGCTAGGAACGCCGGCGCTATCTGGAATGCCAAGCGTAGAAGGCCCGGATCCTGCTGCTACGAGCACTAGATCAGAGTGGCCGTGATAACAGCCAGCGAATTTTACGATTTTGCTACGCTTTGTATAAGCACGAGCGACACGAATGGTAGTCATAACCGCTTCTGTGCCGGAATTGACAAACCGGACTTTATCCATAGACGGAATAGCTTCTTTAAGCATTTTAGCAAGCTTAATTTCGAGCTCTGTTGGGGTTCCGTAAAGAACACCATTCTCAGCTGCAGTGGTAATTGCCTTCGTTATATGTGGGTGAGCATGGCCGGTAATGATCGGTCCATAGGCTTGGAGATAGTCGATATATTCATTGCCATCTACATCCCAGAAGTGAGATCCGCTGGCACGTTTCATAAATACAGGTGCTCCGCCTCCAACGGCTTTAAAAGAGCGGGAAGGGCTATTTACACCTCCAACGATATGTTGAAGGGCTTCGTGATAAAGTTGCTCAGATGTGGAACGATTCATAATGTGATCATCCTTTCGATTGTTGGTGCTCATGGCAACGGGCGAACAACGGTGTTTCCGCTGTCCGCCCGTATTATACCATTGCCTGTAGTGTCTACTTGTGAACGTTGCTTGTCAGATCTTTATTGGGTTCCGCTAGTGTTACTATTTGAAGTAGTCTCTGGTGAACTTGAAGGTGTAGGCGTTGGCTCAGGGCCATTTAAGGTATCCTGAACAAATTCCTTTAATTTTTTCTCACTGCGAATGCCTATAACCTGCGATCCGTCACTTGTAGTTTCCTCTTTGAGCAGATCCATGGGCGGAATTTGCTCACTACCGCCCATGGTACTATCGTACCCAACGGTTGCAAGCTTCCACATATCATTTACTGTCAGATTGGTTTCGATATAAGGCGTAACTTGAGACAGGATATTCGGTAGCTTGATTATGGATGTGGTCTTGATCAGCTTGTCAGCCACAACCTTGAGAAAAGCACGCTGGCGCTCGGTCCGAGTGAAGTCGGAGGTAGCGTCATGTCGAAAACGTACATATTGCAGAGCTTTATTACCGTCGAGATGCTGATATCCTTTTTTAAGATCAATGTCATACTCGGGACCATCTGCAATGGTCTTGTACACCATATCTTTCTCTACTTCATAATCTACACCACCAACGGCATCTACTAGCTTGATGAATCCTTGGAAGTCCGTGTAGACATAATATTGAATCGGGATGCCGAGCAGATCGCTTACAGTCTGCATCGCCGTGTTAGGTCCATAAATGATAGCTGAATTAATACGTTTTTCGCCGTGATCTGGAATCGGAACGTAAGTGTCTCTAAGAATCGAGAATACGCTGATTTTCTTCTTCACGGGATCAAGTGAGGCGACAAGCATTGTATCAGAACGAGGAATTTCTCCCTTCTTGACACCGCGGGCATCTACGCCCATTAGCAGTATATTAACAGGCTCTGTACCTTCCCATTTTGGAGGTTCTGGCGTGTCGACATCAACGGTTTCAGCATTCTTGAATGGTGAATTCTCGGTGTTCGACATGCTGCCAAGCTCATTGACAATGGAAGTGAAGTAGTAAGTGGCCCCACCGATAATAAGTAGGAGTATAATGGCCAGTATCCAAAGCAGCGGTTTCTTTTTTGACTTATTAGTCTTTGCGTGCCTTTTCTTTCTAGGTGGCATTTCTCGTTCTTCCTTTCGCATTCACATTCTCTACATTATAATTTCTTTTGGGGATACGCGCAATTCATGCTCGATCCTCCAATATCAAGAAGGAGTGGATATAACTTGAACGTAGTAGCAATTGGACAAAAAGTACCGAATTTCACCCTTCCGTCTTCCAGCGGGCAAGAGGTTAGTTTAAGTGATTACCTGGGCCGAAAGGTCATTTTATATTTTTATCCTAAAAATATGACACCAGCCTGTACGCAGGAGGCCTGCGAATTCCGGGACGCCCATGATCAGATTACTACGCTTGGTGCGGTTGTTTTAGGCATCAGTCCAGATCCCTTGGCCTCTCATATCCGATTTACGGAGAAGAACAGTCTACCCTTTCCACTATTGTCTGATGAGGATCATAAGGTCAGTGAAATGTTCGGTGTATGGCAGCTTAAGAAGCTCTATGGTAGAGAATTCATGGGCATTGTACGTTCTACTTTTCTGATCAATGAGCAGGGGATCTTAGTGGAAGAATGGCGGAAAGTACGAGTGAAAGGTCATGTAGCATCTGCCATAGCAGGAATTTCCAAATCATAAAGTTTGTTAATAACTTTTTGTGAAAGTCTGTTACATTTTTAACAGCTTTCATAAGGTGTTGTCATGATATAGTTTCCTCATAATTGCTTCAAATTTGGAGCAAGACGAGGTGGTGTAGTGATAATGCTGCGTATTGGCCTTGATATCGGATCAACTACTGCGAAAGTGGTTGTTATAGAGCGTAACACTATTGTTTATCAGGACTATGTAAGACATTATAGCGATATAAAAAAAGCAGCCCTCTCTCTTCTATCTGATGTACAGAGTAGATTTCCTGAGAGAGGCGCAGCCCTTACTGTAAGCGGTTCCTCGGGCTTATCATTATCCAAACTGGGAGGCGTACCGTTCGTTCAGGAGGTGATCGCCTGTACAAAGGCGATTGGCGAGCTGATTCCAGAATGCGATACGGCGATTGAACTGGGGGGTGAGGACGCCAAGATCATCTATCTCCGAGGCGGCATTGAGCAGCGTATGAATACGGCTTGCGCGGGAGGAACGGGAGCATTTATTGATCAAATGGCATCGCTGCTACAGACCGACCCAGCGGGCTTAAACGCATTGGCAGAGAAGCATGAGCGAATCTATCCTATCGCTTCACGCTGCGGTGTATTCGCCAAAAGCGATGTGCAGCCGCTATTAAACGAGGGGGCCCGCCGGGAGGATGTGGCGGCTTCAATCTTTCAGAGTATTGTTAATCAAACGATCAGTGGTCTCGCTTGCGGACGTCCGATTCGCGGACGGGTGGCTTTCCTTGGCGGACCGCTAACCTTCCTGCCAGCCCTGCGTCAGCGTTTTGCGGAGACGCTTGAACTTGCGGAGTCAGATATTCTTTTCCCCGAGCGGTCGCAGTATTTCGTAGCGATTGGATCAGCACTCTCTGAAGCGGATCCTACTATTTTGCCGCTTTCAGGCTGGATCGCACGAATAGCGGCTGTGGATTTTACAGCGGATCGGGCAGCGGATGCTGAATTACCACCGCTGTTTGAGAACCCCGAAGAGCTTGCTGCGTTCCGTCAGCGTCATGGTAAAGCTTCTGCTGCCAGATCAGACCTGGCTGTGTATCGTGGCCCTTGTTATCTGGGGATCGATGCAGGGTCAACAACAACCAAACTCGTATTGACCGGCTCTGCTGACCAAATTCTACATACCTTTTATGGCAGCAACAAGGGGAATCCCTTGTATTCTGTCAGTAAGGCACTGAAGGAAATGTATCGGGTTCTACCGGAAGGCTGTTATATTGCAGGTTCTTATGTAACAGGTTATGGAGAGGGGTTAATAAAAGCCGCCTTATGGGCGGACGGCGGTGAAGTGGAGACGGTTGCTCATTACAAGGCCGCATCTAAGTTCATGCCGGAGGTAGACTTTATTCTGGATATCGGCGGACAGGACATGAAATGCATCAAGATTCGCAGCGGTGCTATCGACAGTCTAATGCTCAATGAAGCCTGTTCGGCAGGCTGCGGCTCTTTTCTGGAGAGCTTTGCTTCTGCGCTCGGATTAGGTATCGAGGAGTTTGCCAAGTCAGCGCTGGAAGCGGTCAAACCTGTTAATTTGGGTTCCCGCTGTACGGTATTCATGAATTCTAAAGTGAAGCAGGTTCAGAAGGAAGGTGCGTCGCTGGCTGATCTTTCGGCAGGTCTTGCCTATTCCGTGATTAAGAATGCCCTGCAAAAAGTAATTAAAATTCGCAACCCTGAGGATTTAGGGCGGAATATTATTGTTCAGGGCGGCACCTTCTATAACGAAGCCGTATTGCGGGCCTTTGAGCGCCTAACGGGGAGAACGGTAGTCAGACCGGATATTGCTGGCGTTATGGGAGCGTACGGTTGTGCACTGATTGCCCGTGAGCAAGCAGGGGATGACGGAAAAAGTACACTGCTTGGACCGGAGGAAATAGCAGGCTTTAAGTACGAGGTATCTTCAGGTCGCTGTGGCCGCTGTGGAAATAACTGTGCGTTAACGATCAGTCGGTTCCCGGACAAGAGCTTCTACGTTACAGGCAATCGCTGTGAGCGTGGTGCAGGAGGCAGGAAAGAGAAGAATGTACTGCCAAATTTGATGCAGTATAAGTATGAACGTTTCTTTGACTATGAAGCATTACCGGAGGCAGGTGCAGCACGGGGCACTGTCGGTATTCCACGTACGATGAATATGTTCGAGAATTACCCGTTCTGGTACACTTTTTTCACCAAACTTGGCTACCGGGTAATTCTCTCTCCTAAATCAAGCAAGAAGCTCTATGAAAGTGGGATGGATACGATTCCTTCAGAATCGATCTGCTATCCTGCAAAGATGGCGCACGGACATGTGCAGAGCTTGATCGGTAAAGGCGTCGATTTTATTTTTTATCCTGCCGTAGTGTATGAGAAGAAGGAAGATGAAGCAGCGGATAATCATTTCAATTGTCCGGTGGTCGCCTCTTACCCTGAGGTTATTCGCAACAATATGGATGGCCTAAAGGAGAATGGAATCACGCTGGTCAGCCCGTTTCTGACCTTCGACGATAGATCTGCGCTGACTAAGGGACTCGTGAAGACATTTACAGGGATTCCGAGAGAAGAGATTGCGAATGCTGTGCAGGCAGGACTTGCTGAAGCTGATCGCGCCAAAAGTGATGTGCGCACCAAAGGTGAAGAGACGCTTGCGTATCTTGCCAGTACTGGGAACAAGGGAATACTTCTCTGTGGTCACCCTTATCATGCGGATCCTGAAATTAATCACGGCATTGCAGATATGATTACCGGTATGGGACTCGCCGTGCTGACAGAAGATTCTGTCTGCCATCTGGACCGAAGTGAAGGGGATGTGGCGGTAGTTAATCAGTGGACTTATCATGCCCGAATGTACCGCGCAGCCCGTCTTGCAGCAGTCCGAACCGACCTGGAGCTTGTTCAATTGACTTCCTTCGGTTGTGGGATTGATGCGATCACCTGTGATGCCGTACAAGACATTATGGAAAGGCATAACAAAGTATATACGCTGATAAAAATCGATGAGATTAGCAACCTTGGCGCTGCGCGAATTCGGCTGCGTTCACTGCTGGCAGCGATGCGCGAACGGGAAAAAGGAAAGGTGCTGCCACAGAAGCCGCCTAAAATACAGGCTAATGTAGCATTCACGAAGGAAATGAAAGAAACGTACACGATCCTTGCGCCACAGATGTCGCCCATTCATTTTGAATTGTTTGAACAGGTCTTCCGCGATGCGGGATACCGTCTCAAGATCCTTGAAACCACTGGACCTGAAGAGACGGAGGAGGGCCTGAGATACGTTAACAATGATGCATGTTATCCCGCTATTGTAACGATAGGGCAGATTCTGTCGGCACTGAAGAGTGGGGACTATGATCCGAATCGTACCGCTGTAATCATGTCACAGACGGGCGGTGGCTGCCGGGCGACGAATTATATTTCTTTGCTCCGCAAAGCCTTAAAGGATTCAGACCTCGAACAGATTCCTGTGATTTCGCTGAATGCTTCTGGAATGGAGAACCAGCCAGGCTTCCGAATCAGTCTTAAGCTGGCAAATCGGCTAATCGCTGCGGCTTGCTATGGTGATCTAATGATGAGGTTGCTAAATCATTTTAGGCCGTATGAGTTCGTTCCAGGGAGTGCTGAGCGTTTATTCCGTAAGGGGATGGAGCGCTGTAAGGTCAGCCTAGTCAACTTCTCGTTCCGAGAATATAAACGTCTGATTCGTGAAATTGTAGCCGATTTCTGTAAGCTGCCCGTTACAGGTGCTACTAAACCAAGAGTAGGCATTGTTGGAGAGATCCTGATTAAATTTCACCCGGACGCCAACAACCGCATCATCGAGATGATCGAGGCGGAGGGCGGAGAAGCGGTAATGCCAGACTTCTTAGATTTCATCTTTTATTGCGTGTATAATCCGATCTACAAAGCCGAGCAATTCGGCAAAAGTAAACGGCTAGGATATATTAATCCGATGTTGATCTCCTATCTGGAGATTTATCGCAAGCCGATAAAGGTAGCTCTTGAGGATGCTGGACTGGCTAAAGGACGGGAAAATATATATGGTCTTGCTGAGAAGGCCAGCCGACTGGTATCCGTAGGAAATCAGATGGGTGAGGGATGGTTCCTGACTGCAGAAATGATGGATCTGCTGGATAATGGTGTGAATAATATTGCTTGTATTCAACCGTTCGCCTGCTTGCCCAATCATATTACCGGGCGTGGGATGATTAAGGGCCTTAAGGAGTTGTATCCAGGTGCGAATATCGTCGCCATTGATTATGATGCTGGAGTTAGTGTAGTTAACCAAGCGAATCGAATCAAGCTGATGATGTCGATTGCTAGCAGTCAGGAAGGGAATGCTGTGTCTGATTTAGAACCATCACTTAAACCGCTGCAGCAGACCTTACTTGAAGGCTCCTACAGTTTGACCTGAGCTTAAAAAGGTAACATTAGACGAAGTGCCTATAAAAAGCGGACCAAGAATTCACTTGATCCGCTTTTTTGTGCTGATTATTAGTTTGTTGAAGGAGAGCTGGCTACGCCTCTCCACCGTTTCAGATGAGGCAGCTGTTCGGCGAGTAATTTGCGGGCGACAGCCTCATCCATTCCTTCTTGAACCAAGTAGCCTGTACAAATGTCAGACATTTCTTGCAGCGTGATATCAGGCTGTTTAAATGCTCCATCTTCGTAGCAGTATACACAATAATCCTCGATCTTTTGCCCTTCCTTGTTCGTTCCAAGTAAATCTTCCGTAGGCATAGGCATCCCACAGCTTTGACAAAATTTCGGTTCGCCTTGCATTTGCCCTGCATGCTCTTGATTCATATACAGCACTCCTTTTAAAAGTATGCGAAGCTTATGAGCACTCGCTTTAAGTACATTATAGAACTATGAATCTGACGACATACCGTCAGGTTTAAAGCGAGGTTGCATATTTTTTGACAACCCCAAGAGCCAACTCTCCAAGCTTCTGACGAATATGTTCCGGCTCTAGCACTTCTAAAGCCGTTCCGAAGCTGAGCAAGAAACCATAGAGCCATCCGTCCTCGGGATAATGGATGGACACGTTATATCCACCATGTCCGTCCGGTTGAAGTTCAGTGGAGTCAAAGCGATCTTCCGCTAGATGTCTGCCTTCAGCTGTGAAGTGCAGAAGGATTGGCGGCACTACTGAGGCAGAAGTCACTCGCTGATAATCAGTGCTCCAGGGCAGCTCATGCATGTCTCTATCTTCTCTAATGAACTCCCGTTTTTCTTTAACGAGTCCTTTCATACGGTGCAGCTTGAATAATCTGAAATCCTGGCGTTGCAGACAGTAACCATACAAGTACCATGCTTGTCCTTTTAAGACTAAAGTATAGGGCTCGACAGAACGCTGACTGGACTGCCCCTCCGCATTGACATAATCAAAGGCCACAGTTCTGTTTTCTTCCAGCGCCTCTTTTAGAGTTGCAATCTTCTCTTCTAAGATAGGCTGAAGACCCCAAGGAGAGAAATCGATGATAAGCTGGGTCGTTTTGCTTCGGAAAGCAGCGGTCTGAGAGGGCGGGATTACGCTACTGATCTTCTCCATGAGCAGAGTGTGTTCAGTTCCGCCATAAGAGGAGACGCTTTGCAGAGCAGAGAAAATATCTGCCAGCTCGCGCTCCGTCAATACATTGCGGTCTAACCGGTAGCCTTCCATAAGGCCGATTCCACCACCCGATCCCTGATAGGTGACGATAGGAATTCCAGCCCCATTAATACTTTCAATATCACGGTAAATGGTACGCACGGACACTTCGAACATGTCGGCGAGCTCCTTCGCCTGAATGAGACGCCGGTTCATTAGTAGAATGACGATAGAGAGCAATCGATCAATTTTCAAAAGGTAGAGCCCTCCTTTTTGGATAAATTCGTTATGTAATGATGTACTACATCTTAGCAAATTCTTGAAAATAAAGCATTGTCATAAAATAATAATTCGATTAACATCTAATTAGATGTTTATGTAAATAGATGAAGCGAGGTTTACGATAATGAGTAACCAACCAGCTATTGCAATTTTTAAAGCTCAAAAGGGATATTCACGTCTGTTCACAGCCGGACTAATCAATGGAATCGGTGATCGTTTTACTAGTGTTGCCGTGCTGGCATTGGTGCTGCAATTAACGGGGGCAGGGATGGCTGTGTACTTATATTGGGTGCATTAAGTGGGGGTGTAGTTTCGATGTGGTTCGGCCCAGAGGCAGCATTCGTGATGAATGCAATATCCTTTCTGGTCGCAGCGCTCTTAATCTACGGTATCGATATTCCACAAAATACTAATAGGGTAAATGAGGATAAGAGAAAGATAGATTCTCCGGATAAACTCAAAACTAAAGTAGACCGTCAGCAAAAGACAAGTAAAATGCGTGCGCTGTGGATTTTAATCAGCGGGAGTATCACGTTACAGGTTATTGTCGGGTATGAGCTGCTTGTTCCGATGCTGAATGGTCTGGATAATGTTCTGATTAGTGTATATGCAGTACAGGAATTTGAAGCGGGAGATATAGGAGTAGGGGCTTTTTATGCAGCGCTCGGAATCGGGCTTAGTCTCAGCTTTTTTGCTGGAGGGACGGGGAATGCTTGCCTGGATACACTGGTTATGCGAGAGACGCCTTCCGCTATGCAACCTGTTATTTTTGGACTCTTGTCGGCAGTAGGAAATACGCTGCTTGGGTTATCCATGCTGCTCGCGGGGTGGTTATTAGAATGGATGGAGCCTCGGGCGCTGGGTGTTGCTGGGGGAGCAGGGTTTTCTATAATTGCTATACTGTTGGCAGGGTATGCGTTGATACGTAGTAAAAAGAGCGGTGAATTCACCGCTCCTTGGAAGGTTTTTTAATCTGGGCCTGAATCCGAGTGGCAGCTTTGCCAGGGAAGAGGCGGGCACCGATGTTTTTGCGATAACGGTAAATGATCACAAGAGCTGCTATTACTGCACCACCTGAAATAATCCAAAGCGCATATGACTCGAACAAATGGAAGATACCCATCCACTGTGGACCAAACACCTTTCCGATACTAAGAAACAGCACTACCCAGAATACGGCGCCACTATAAGCATATAGGGCGAATTTACGGAAGGGAAGCGCGATAATACCAGCGAAGTAACCAGTAAAGTGACGTACCCCTGGAATGAAATAACCGATAAAAATAAGAAAGCTTCCGTATTTCTCAAACCATTTCTGTGTTTTCTCTAGCTTAGCAGGTGAGAATAGAAACCATTTGCCATATCGCTGGATAAAGGGCATACCGGCTTTTAATCCGACAAAATAGGTGAGGGTCATCCCAGCTGTGGTGCCTGCAAAAGCAACTACAATTAGCGTAAAGAAATCAAGCCTCCCAGTATAGGAAAGGAAACCGGCAAACGCCATAGTGGTCTCTCCGGGAAAGGGCAAGGCAACGAACTCAAGAAGTAATCCAAAGAATAATACGCTATATCCATATTTGGTGAATAATTCTTGTATAAAACTCAGCATTTCCATAAGATTGTCACTCTCCAAGAGGCAGTTGCCTTATTCTATTTTACAGCTTGTCTTCATACAATCTACCAAATGGCTTTTAAGCCAATAGAATGCTGGAGGTAGAGAAGATGAAGGGTAATAAAAGCGCACACAGCCGCCGAAAGTTGATAAGCGGATTGCTCGTTATGATTGTAATATTCATCGTAATGCTCGGATGGAGTATAGGGGAAAACTTGAATTCATGGGAGCTCCAATCCTTGCAGCCCGCTAGCGCGGAGTCTGTATCTGTTAAGAATAAGCTTACCGCAGCGACGATGCAAGATTTGCCATCCGCAGTAGAACCAATCGCTTCTGCATCTCCGGAAGTTCACTCCTCTTCAAGTACGGCCCTTACTGTGACCCAACTCCCTCAAGCTAATGGGGTAGAGAAAATATCCAAGGTTTCGACAACGAGTTCTGCAATCACAGCAGCCAAAAAATCTAAAAAAACAGTCTATATTACATTTGACGACGGACCTAGCGATAACACCTTCAATGTACTTGAAATTTTACATCAGGAAGGTGTGAAGGCAACCTTTTTTGTTCTTGGTAATCAAGCGAAAAGCCATCCTGAGCTCATCGACTCCATATGGGAACAGGGCCATGCGATTGGCAATCATACCTATAATCATAATTACCATGATTTATATAGTGGATTCACGGAATTTTGGAATCAAATTAAACAGACTGAAGAGATTGTTCAGGGAATTACAGGGGTTCGGCCACAGCTTATCCGCGCCCCAGGTGGAACCTATGATCATTTTGATAATACCTATTTCAATTTATTGAAGCAAGCAGGTTATAAGGTGATGGATTGGACGGTGGATAGCGGCGATTCTAAACGGAAAGGCGTGCCAGCCTCAGAAATTTTGAAGGAATCCACAATGGATATGAAGTCTTCCCAGGTTATTTTGCTGCTACATGATGGTGGCGGTCATCAAGAGAGCGTCAAAGCGCTGCCGGACATTATTGCACGCTATAAGGCGGCTGGATATGACTTTGGCCTATTGGATGAAACGGTAGAACCTGTACAATTTAGAGTCTCTTCAAAAGCCACTAATTTGGGGCGGAAAAAGCCTTCAGAAGCTTGGGTCGCCTTAAATATCACACCGAATGCGGAGCTCTTTGCGCCTGGAAAGCCATTGATTCTGGAGGTCGGAAAGCTGGAGACGAAGCTGAATCCGGGGGAATATTCCGTGCGAAATGGACAGTATATGGTTCCGCTTCGTGCTGTAATTGAACGGCTTGGAGGGCGAGTTAGCTGGGATGTGAATAGCCGAAGTGGAGAAATAGATTGGAACGGGAAAGCGATCATTGCCGATGTAATGAATAAACAATTGATTCTAAACCATCCTGATAACGGTCAAAAGACAATCGATGCGAGGGTAGAAATGATTGGTGGATCGATCTGGGTATCGCTACGAGAACTGCTGGAGACAACAGGTCATCCTCCGCTTAATATAAGCGTTACTGAAGTAGAACGCCGAGTAAAAACATTCTGAAAGAAGAGCTGAGGCTGTCTAGTAAAAAGAAAAAACAAATGTCTGGGCACCCTTTTTCATGGGAAGAATAGATAGTAATAAGTTCCTGAGCTGGGAACAAGTCTATGACCAAAGGATGGGTGTCCCATTGTCCTCTTCATCACTAATTGATCAATTGAAGAAAGATGTCGGAAGTGTCAAAAGCTTCTCTTATCCGCGTAGCCGAAGTGCTCTGGTGGAATGGTTAAGGATGCTAACTGTGGCTGGAATTATAGGTGCTTTATATGTTTGGCGAGGAGGTCCGTCTTTGCTGTTTCTCCTGATCGTTGTTGGAGTTATTATGCTCGGTGGACTTATGGTTCAGCTCTCTGGTCCACGGACGATTAAGCTAGTTCGTACAATTACTCCTACGAGACCGATGTCTGGAAATACACTTCATGTGAAGGTACAGCTGAGCTTCTCTTCTCGGTTGCCTCTCCCTTGGATGACCATTGCCGATTATTGGGGCGATAGCCATCATCAGAAGCTGCTATTTCCTGGATTCAAACGTTCTTTTTCATACACATACACGATTGAAAATTTATCTCGCGGCAATCATCATCTGCTGGGCTGTAGAGTAACTTGGGGAGATTTTCCGGGTTGGTTCACGGGAAGATCTGAACCGGATGGAGGTCAGAGTTTTAAAGTACTGCCAGCGCCTTTATATTTTGGGGGAGCTGTACCGGATAGCGGTTTTATGACGGGTGACACCTTGTATTCCCGACGGGGAAGAAGCATCAGTGATGAGGCTTTGGAATCCAGGGATTATGAGCCTGGTGATCCACTTAGCCGAATTCATTGGAAGAATAGTGCAAGAACGGGAGCGCTGCAGAGCAAAGTTCCAGAACGGGAAAAGGCAAGAATGACCTGTATCGTATTGGCTAATGACCCGCCCAGCTACGAGGTTCCTACAGCTGCGCTTAAACCTCGTGGAAGCCGTGACGATTCACCTCCGGCATTTGAGAAAGCGGTGTCGACAGCGATGGGGCTGATGCTCTTCGCTGAGCGTTCAGGGGCTTATATTCAGTTGTTTAGCGGCGGTTGGCCAGAAGGTATGGCAAGACATGAAGGTCTGGGTAAAATCCCAGGGAGAGTGCTGGATATTTTGACTGAAATTTCTCTGGATGGCACTAGAAACCTGTCGCTGCTGCTTGATGATGCTTCCCGAGGCTGGATTCCGGGGATGACAGTAGCCATTATCACGGGACGACTAGAAGAGGAATCTGCCAAGGTGATTGCCAAGTTCTTGATGCAAGGTGTGAAGGTGGAGCTTTATTATGCTTGGGACCAATCAGCACCGAAGTCAGGGGAGGCCCGTCAGCCTGGAAGGGGAACTGTCGGAGATAGTTTGGCTCGTCTTGGAGCACGAATGTTTTGTCTGGATGATGCATTGCCAGCATTCAGATTCAGGGAGGTAGAGTTCCATGAATCATCCGGAAAACCAACACTACGGTAAGGGGAAATCGGGTGATACAGAACTGGCTATGAACGGCTTTCAGTTCAATTTGGGGCAAATAGAGAACAGACATGCGGGTAAGCAGAGAAAAGTGCCTCTGTACTATCGTTTGCTGTTCTCTTTGGCCATTATGGGGCTATTTATTGAATGGTTACTCCCTTTATATAGGTCTGCTTTATTAGAAGATACCTCCAAGATGCTACAAGTTCTAATGGTATTGGCGGCAGTGTTGCTGTTATGGGGGATATTTCAGATTCCGGGGTGGTTACTGCTAAGTATTCAATTTCTTATTACTGTTTCAGCGTGGTTTTACTTATGCAGTGGAGGCGAAGGTATAGGGTGGCTAGGGATTTATGTGGAAGAAATTCCGAATGATCTCATTCTGCTTCTCTCTGGACATGTCTCTCAGTTAAGCGAGATCAGCAGGCTTTTGATTTTGATTGTTGGTTGGGGGCTATTGGTATCCTCAGTACAGCAGCTAGCACTCTTCCGAGGGAGTACAGTGCTATTCACAGCAGTTACAATCATTTACTTGCTGGTCTTGGATATGGGGTTTGATGTTAATACCACAATGGATATTGTGATATCAATGGGTCTTATCTTTTGGATGCACGCGATGAGTGGCCTTCTGCGTCTTCGAGAATGTGAGGGAGTTACTACACTGCCTTATGCGCGTTGGGGAGGGCTGACTTTGGCGACAGCCATTGTCGTGGTGGCAACAGCATGGTTCGGTGGGCAGCTGCTCGGGGCAAGACCAACGAGCGAGCTTACGTTGCAATCGACATTTCAGAAGCTGCAGACTTGGGCTTCAGGCCATTTGCCAGATGATAAGGCGTCTAATGCTTCAGGAACAACAGGGTATAGTTCGAATGACGGTGAACTCGGTGCCCCGTTATCCCGCAATACTGAACCAGTCTTTACAGCTATAACTAGCGAGCGTACTTACTGGCGAGGTGAGAGCATTGCTTACTATGATGGCCGCCGATGGATCAGGGGGGGCGAAGAGTTTATGCCGCTTAATCTGTCCGGTATTCCAAAGAATCCTTCATTGATGCTAAGCGGTGAAACTAGGAAACGAACACTTCAGCAGCGGATACAATTTGCCACCCCTTCTTCCGGAGGAATTCCTTTATTCAATGCGGGAATAATAACTGATGTTGAGTCGGTTGAACTCTTGGGCGGAAGTAAATTGGGATATGTGCTGTCTAACATAGACAGAGAGAGTTTTCGTCTGCCTGATTCAATAGGCTCTGCACGGATTACAGAATATTCAGTGGAGTCCTTACTTCCTGAGAGCGATCCAGTACTGCTTCGTGGTTTAAGCAGTAACGACCCCCAGGAAATTATGGGTAAGTATTTGCAATTGCCAGATTTGTTACCCGTACGAGTGAGAGATCTGGGGGAGATGATTACAGCTTCTTCAGGTAACCGCTATGACTCCGTAACTGCCATTAAGGAATACTTACAACATGGATATTCCTATACGTTGAACACAACGGTTCCACCATCCGGCTCTGATTTTGTGGATCACTTTTTATTTGAGACAAAACAAGGCTACTGTGTTCATTTTGCAACAGCTATGACCGTACTGCTGCGCAGTGCAGGAATTCCTGCTCGTTATGTCCAAGGCTTTGGGCCTGGAACCTTGCAGGACGATACTATGCCGGCGAAGTATTTAGTCACCCAGGGCGATGCCCATGCTTGGGTGGAGGTCTATTTTGCCGGCGCGGGTTGGGTCCCATTCGACCCAACGCCTGGCCCCGTCCTTGCCGCCGGCTTCGCCGCGCCGGCACTGCCTGCGGCAGCCTCGCTCGCGCCGCAAGCTGCGCGAAGCGCGGGCCTGCCCGCCCTGCCGCTGGCGGGCGGGACCTCTGCCGCGCCGCTCGCTGCCGCGGCGCTGCTTCCCGCCGCCGCTTGGCGCTGGCGGCGTAGCCTGGCTCTGCTGCTGGCCGCGTGCAGCGCCAGCAGCATGAGCCGCGAGAGGCAGCTGCGCGCGGCCTCTCTAGCTTGGCACGGGCTGGCGGAGCGGTATGGACCGCCGCCGCCCGGTGTCACTGGCAGGGAGTATGTGGACTCCCTGCAGATTTACGATGCCGGACTAAGCGAAGCCGTCCGGCAGTTCGTACGCCAGTGGGAGACCCTGGCGTACGCGCCCGCGCCTTCAGCCTTCGTCGCGGCCGATCCCGTGAACGAAATGCCTACAATGTCTGCATCGTCTAGAATGTCAGCAAGGTCGATGATATCTGCAATCCCTGTAATGTCTGCGGCGCCAGCATCACCCGCAGAGATCAGCGAGCTTACTACTCATGATGCGTCCGCGTTTATTCGTGAATGCCTGATCATCACCTTCCGGTTAACTTAATCGGTCAGAACAGCTGATGCTGCTATACAATTCCTTCCATGGAAAGGAATGTTCTTCATGAAGTTTAACTCTCTCCTATTATGAGAAGTGTGTTCTCCTTTCCTTGACGATGAGAATTAACCATGAGTATAATGAATCCAATAATCAAGGGAGGCTCGTAATGAATAAGCCAAATGAAATTATCGTCGTTCTCGATTTTGGGGGACAATACAACCAACTTATCGCGCGCAGAATTCGGGACCTGGGAGTATACAGCGAACTTTTGCCGTACAATACGCCAGTAGACAAGATCAAAGCACTTGCACCAAAAGGGATTGTCTTCTCTGGTGGCCCTAGCAGTGTATATGCTGAAGATGCTCCACATGTAGATCCAGCGATCTATGATTTAGGAGTACCGATCTTCGGTATTTGCTATGGTATGCAGCTAATGGCTCACCAACTTGACGGTAAAGTGGAACGCTCCGCTAAACGTGAATATGGTAAAGCCGATATTGATTTTGAAGAAGGTACTGCACTAGTTGCTGGGCTAGAGAGCCGTCAGACGGTATGGATGAGCCATGGTGACCATGTAGTTGAACTTCCAACAGGATTCAAGCTGGAGGCAGGAACTGAAAGTGCTCCAATCGCGGCAATGAGCAATGATGAGCGTAAATTGTTCGCGGTTCAATTCCACCCAGAAGTACGTCACTCTGTACATGGTAATGAGATGATCTCGAACTTCTTGTATCAAATTTGCGGCTGCGACGGCAAATGGACAATGGAATCGTTTATTGATGAAGCTATTCAAGATATTCGTAACCAAGTTGGAGACAAAAAAGTACTTTGCGCACTTAGCGGTGGCGTAGATTCTTCCGTAGTTGCAATGCTTATTCACCGTGCAATCGGTGACCAATTGACTTGTATGTTTATTGATCACGGTCTTTTGCGTAAAGGTGAAGCTGAAAGTGTTATGGAGACCTTCGTAGGTAAATTCGATATTCATGTCGTGAAAATCGATGCACGCGAGCGCTTCATGAGCAAGCTTGCAGGTGTTGAAGATCCTGAACAAAAACGTAAAATCATCGGTAACGAGTTTATCTACTGCTTCGACGAAGAGTCGGCTAAGCTCGGAGATTTCGCATTCCTTGCACAAGGTACACTGTATACGGATATCGTTGAGAGCGGAACAGCTACAGCTCAAACAATTAAATCTCACCACAACGTGGGCGGTCTGCCAGAAGATATGAAATTCAGCTTGATCGAGCCGTTAAACACCTTGTTTAAGGATGAGGTTCGTAAACTTGGTGAAGAACTGGGAATGCCACGTGCTATCGTTTGGCGTCAACCTTTCCCTGGTCCAGGTCTTGCTATCCGTGTCTTGGGTGAAGTAACAGAGGACAAGCTTACTATCGTTCGCGACTCTGACTACATTCTGCAAGAGGAAATTGCTAAAGCGGGATTAGACCGTGAAATTTGGCAATACTTCACTGCCCTGCCTAACATGAAGAGTGTTGGTGTTATGGGAGATGCTCGTACTTATTCCTACACAGTAGGTGTGCGCGCAGTAACTTCCATCGACGGCATGACGGCTGACTGGGCGCGTATCCCATGGGATATTCTTGAGAAAATCTCGGTACGTATCGTCAACGAAGTTGAGAACGTAAACCGCGTAGTGTATGACATCACTTCGAAACCACCAGCAACAATCGAGTGGGAATAGGACCGTTGTAACTATAGATTTCAAAAAAACTCTCTTTTATTTGCGTTATACAGCAAATAAAGGGGAGTTTTTTTATTTCTCAAGTAAAGGGTTGTGCTGGTGATCCCTTTTTTCACAAATCTTTCATGAATACGATTTGTTGAAAGGGCTTGCTACCCTAGAAAAGTTATGATAAATTGTACTTGTCTAAAAAATAGACAAGATAAACGAGTGCATTTTCTACTAAAGGAGCCAATCAAATTGATGACTATTACCAAAGAGACACCTCATATTAAACCGAACGGGGTAGAGATCGCTGAATCGATTCTGTTGCCTGGTGATCCTTTAAGAGCTAAGTTCATTGCGGAAACTTTTTTAGAAGATTACCAGTGCTTTAACGAGGTAAGAGGAATGTTAGGATATACCGGTACTTACAAAGGGAAGAAAATCTCTGTTATGGGTACGGGAATGGGTCCAGCGAGCATGGGGATTTATTCTTGGGAATTAATCAATGTATTTGGAGTTAAGAATTTAATCAGAATTGGTACCTGTGGTGCAATGCAAGAAAACATTGAGCTATACGATGTAATTTTCGGTATGGGAGCTGCAACGGATTCCAATTATGGTCATCAATATAATTTACCTGGACAATATCCACTAACGGCTTCTTTTGAGCTTTTGGAGAAAGCTAAGAAAATAGCAGATGATAAAGGACAAAAGGTTCATATTGGTAATATTTTATCCAGTGAAATATTTTATAATGCGGATCGGGCAGCTAATAAAAAGTGGCAGGATGTAGGGATTTTGGGCGTTGAAATGGAATCTGTAGCCCTCTATTGGAACGCTATCCAAGCACGTGTAAATGCGCTGTGCATTCTAACAGTGAGTGATCATCTTATTACAGGAGCACAGACCACTTCGGAGGAACGCCAAACTGCATTTACTAAAATGATGGAGATCGCATTAGAGCTAGCGTAAATGCTTTCCTTCTGTGTGAAACTAATGTAAACGATATAAATTTTATACAGCATGAGATAATGGAAGCCTATTATGAATCAAACCGTTGGAAATAAACCGATCGTAAGCTTAAGTAAAGTCGTTCCGGTTATATTACTTTTAATTACTAGATAAGGGATGAGAGTAGAATGAAGAAATTTAAACGTGTACATTTGATCGTCATGGATTCAGTAGGCATTGGAGAAGGAAAAGACGCGGATCAATTTAACGATGTTGGCTCCCATACTCTTTTACACATTGCAGAACATATGAACGGATTAAATCTGCCCAACCTGGCCAAATTGGGTCTGTCCAATATTGAAGAAATTTTGGGTGTTCCAAAAGCAGAGAAACCACTTGCTTATTATACTAAATTACAGGAAAAATCAGTCGGGAAAGATACAATGACAGGTCATTGGGAGATCATGGGTTTAAATATTGATCAACCCTTTAATGTGTATCCAAATGGATTTCCGGGTGAATTAATTAAACAGATCGAGGACATAACTGGCCGAAAGGTAGTAGCGAATAAGCCTGCGAGTGGAACAGCTATCCTTGATGAATATGGCGAGCATCAAATGAAAACAGGGGATCTAATCGTTTATACCTCTGCTGACCCGGTTCTGCAAATTGCAGCTCATGAAGAAATCATCCCATTAGAAGAGTTATATGATATTTGTGAAAAGGTTCGGGAAATCACAAAAGACCCTGCCTATTTAATTGGTCGTATTATTGCCAGACCTTATGTAGGCCAACCCGGGAAATTTACGAGAACCTCCAATCGTCATGATTATGCCTTAAAACCATTTCATAAAACCGTTATGAATAGCTTGCAAGACGGAGGTTATGATGTCATCGCCATTGGTAAAATCAATGATATTTTCGATGGTGAAGGCGTTACAGAATCCATTCGTACAAAAGACAATATGGATGGTATGGATAAACTGCTTGATGTAATTAAGAAAGATTTCACTGGAATGAGCTTTTTGAATTTAGTCGATTTCGATGCTTTATACGGTCATCGTCGTGATCCAGAAGGATATGGAAGAGCATTAGAGGAATTCGATAAACGATTAGATGAGGTATTCGATTCCATCCGAGAAGATGATTTGTTAATCATTACGGCTGACCATGGAAATGACCCAACCTTCCCTGGTACAGACCATACGCGTGAGTTTATTCCTGTCCTAGTCTATTCCAAGCAATTAAAGGACAGTGGCGCATTACCTGAGCATGATACCTTTGCTGATATCGGTGCGACTATAGCAGATAACTTTGATGTTGATATGCCAGACAACGGTGAGTCTTTCCTGCCATTTCTTAAATAATTGATATCGCATAAAAACCTCCAAAGTTTCTTTTTGGAGGTTTTCACGTTGCGGTTGAAGCAGAGGATGACATTCCTTGTCGCTTGAAAAATGATGTGTCATAATGGGGAGAAAAGGACATCAGATGAATGAACACGCATAAACTAGATAAATTGAAACGGCCGCTTTATATCAATGTATATGATGAGCTTCTTCTTCAGATTAACAAAGGAGAATACCTCGTAGGTAGCCAGCTTCCTTCAGAACCGGATTTAGCCAAAAAACTAGGGGTTAGTCGCGCTACTTTACGGCAAGCTTTAGTTCTTTTGCAAGATGATGGATTAGTAAGAAATGTTCGTGGTAAGGGGAACTTTGTACTTGAATCTTCTTTTAAACAAGAGGATACTCAATTAGAGAAACTGAGCAACCCCATGCATAAATGTCATATAAGCGCATTTGACCAAGTAGATCTACATTATCGGCTGGACCCGCAAACGGAACATACCAAACAAGTATTAAGAAGAGATTCAGCTACAGTTGTAGCTTTGGAACGTTTGTATAGAGCAGGAGGAGAGCTACATGCTTACGCTTTTACTTTTATGTCTATGCAAACAGTAGAGAGGTTATCTTTGGATCTTGATAATAGAGAGAAAATGCTGGATTTTCTAGAGAATCAGGCTTATGTAGATGCTAACCATGGGAATATTGAAATAAAATATACGCATACCGTTAACTTAGCTGATCGGAAGGATAAATTAATGGGACGGAACGAGTGCTTTTTACTATTAGAAACCCTTTACGACAAAACAGAGCCAGATTATCCGTTAATGTATAATAAATTTTATATTCCACAGCAGTTCTCAAATTTAAAATTAATTTTGTCTAAAGGCTAACCAATAATAATAGATTAGAAAAACTCCCTTTTATCTGTGATATTTAGCAGACAGAAGGGAGTTTTTTTGACCCGAATCAAAGAGTTTCTCGAGGGGGGATTGCTTAATGCAAAATAAATCCTTCTTCTTCGGCTTCATTGCTTGGCAGGAAAGGCAGCTTCGGGTTCGTTTTTAATAAAGTATCCATCAAAGCATGATCAAAATTATGTTTTACTGCACAGTTGCGGTCAAAAATCATGGTTGCCTCATCTCCCGGTTTACATGCCGGCCACTGGGGGAGGGAAGGGATGTTAGGATTGCCATAGCGTGCAAAGCTGACCCAGGCACCACAGATGCGTTCCTCCATCCGATCGGAAACTCCCGGAATGAGGCACACGGGAACACGTTCCGTATTATGGAATACGAAAGGGATCTCAGCGCAGTGCCATGCTGTCTTGCCGCCCTCAAAAGGAAATTCATAAGTAAACAAGTAGGAGTAGGTAGGAGCTTCCTTGTGTACGGATTTCTTCTCAATAAAGTCCTGGGTTGGAACACGGAAGAAGGTATCTAAGAATAGCAGGTCGGACAAGTGTTTATCAGGATACGCTTCCCTAAATTGTGTGACCAGCTTCTCCGTATGATTGCCATACTTTTGAGTCAGCATCTCCATGGTGGCATCCTCAGACACGTCCTGCTTGTTAGGAACACCGGGACCAAAAGCGAACTCACCAAATACGCTACCAATCAATACCGAAATGGTCTTCGCATGCTCGGTAAAGCCCACCTCTCTAGGGTCGCCTACATAGAATTCATTAGGCATAGGATTGCCGCCAATGTATTCCCCTTGCATTGCGAGCGCCGGTGCAACTTTATTATAAGCTGCAGCTAACTGAGGATAAGGAACCGCCTCCATTTTTTCTACTTCGTCCTCGCTAAAATTAAGCTCTGCCAACAGTGACTTTACAATGGCGGTGCTATCGGTCTTGCGGGTGTCCAAAAAACCATCAATTAATCCGCTCTGGATAACGCCCTTATGGAACAGGCCGTCTGCTGCCGGAGTATTCATTAGTGTCCATACCTTCATACCGCCACCAGACTGTCCGAAGATGGTCACATTGTCCGGGTCGCCGCCGAAAGCTGTAATGTTTTCCTGGATCCATTTTAAAGCTGCTACCATATCGGCATTTCCGGCATTAGCGGAATTGACGTACTTATCTCCAAAAGCAGACAGGTTCATGTATCCCAGAATATTCAATCGGTGATTTAAGGTTACTACGACCACATCGCCGAACTCACTAAGCTTGTCTCCTTCATAAGCTACCTGTTCAATAGAAGAGCCAGCTGCGAAACCGCCCCCGTGCAGCCATACCATAACAGGTTTTTTGGCCTGCGGTTCAAGGCTCTGGCTCCAGATGTTCAGATACTGACAATTCTCATCCATAGGCCAGTAACGGTGAGGAACCAGCACTTCCATGACGGGCTGATCCTGGGTTAACATGGGAGACACATAACCGTAAGCGAGTGCATCCTTAATTCCCTCCCAAGGCGCTACCTCTGTGGGCATCTGGAAACGCTTGGCATCTGCGTACTTTATCCCGTGAAAGGTATAAGTACCGTTGACCTGAAAGCCTCTCATTTTTCCGGCTTTAGTCTGTACAATGGGTTCTGCTGAGGAACATACGAAATTTTTTGCTGTCATCATGGAAATCCTCCTTACATCAGATAGCCCCATTATAATAAAAGAAGGATAGTGAAAAATATAGGAAATTTATCTGCTTTATCCTTATTCTTTGCTTCTTTTCTGGAGATCAGCAGGTCTGGTCTCAGGATAAGAAAATAATCATGATAAAAAAGTCAAGATTCCCTTATGCAACAGAATTCATCACCACCCTCTAGAGGTCATCGCTAAGTTGATCCCATAGGATTTTTTTGCAATAGAGTCTAATCAAACACCTGCAACTCCTTATTGAACAAGGGGTTGCAGGTGTTTTGTATTCAAAAAAATGTGATAGACGCTATATAGCTGCTCTATATGAATGTGATAAAATGGGAAAAATCTATCATAGGGAGAAATTAACATGGGGTTTTCTCTTCTCGGCACACTAATGGCCTTAATTATCCTTGCACCTAGTTTGTTAATGATTAAGTTTCCACCTGAGAATGCACCTGCCGGTGTTCGAGATGCAGGACCGGTCTTTACAATTTTGGAGAGAGTAGGCCAGTTGGGTTGTATAGGTATTCTTGCGATCTCACGAGATAACTTTCAACAGGTAAAGTTTGGTGTAATGACTGTCTTTATTGTCTTGTTTATTGCTATTTATTATGGTCTTTGGATTCGATATATCGTTAAGGGGAGGCAATTTAAATTGTTATGGGACCCTTTAGGAATTATTCCGATCCCGATGGCAGTTCTCCCAGTATGTGCATTCGGATTGGCAGCGATTTGGGGCAAATCCATTTGGCTGAGTATTGCAGTAGTTTGTTTAGCGATAGGACATTTAGCCAACTCTTGGCATAGTTATCAGTACACCAGAAATAAATAATTAGAAGCATAGTAAAATATACCCATTTAAAAAGTGGTTGGATAGTTAATAAGCTGCATTGATAGAACGAGTTTGAAGATAGATAAAAGCATGAAAATGCATGATTTACGAACATTGGAAAAAATAAAGTCGAAAATGTTCGCTTTTTATCATTGACAACTTATATGATGTCCACCTAAAATGATAGAGCACAACAACATAATTCTTTCGTATATTTCCGGGAATTGGCCTGGAAGTTTCTACGAGGTCACCGTAATGACCTGGCTACGATTAAGAAGAGCAGAGCAACCTCGCATTGTCCTTAATTAGGACTATGGTCATGGGGGACTACTCTTTTTTTCGAGCCGGTGTCTAACAGATACCGGCTTTTTGTTGCTGTCAGACACACAACATACCTTAGGGGGAGAACAATTTGAATCGGTTTTTCAAGTTGAAAGAGAACGGCACCACAGTTCGTACAGAGATCATGGCGGGCTTGACCACGTTCATGGCAATGGCTTACATCTTGTCGGTTAATCCGAGTACTTTAACAGCATTTGGCCGTATTGATATGGGCTGGTATTCTGTATTTCTAGCGACTGCGCTGGCAGCAGGTATTTTCACCATCGCAATGGGCGTGTTCATAAACTTTCCAGTGGCATTGGCACCTGGTATGGGACTTAACGCATATTTTGCTTCTGTAATTCTATCTTCCGCCACATCAGAGCATCCATTCACTTGGCAAATGGGTCTGACAGCCGTATTTATTTCCGGTTTGATCTTTATCTTGCTGACTGTAACTCGAGTGCGACAGATCTTACTAACTGCAATTCCTGACAGCTTGAAACATGCGATTACAGTAGGTATCGGGATGTTCATTACGATCCTTGGTCTTAAGAACAGTGGACTCATGACGATTGGTGTTGAAGCCGGTAAAGACATTCCTGCTAACACTTTCACAGATGTCCTTTCCTTTGAAACGATCATTCACATGGGTAGCCTAGAGAATTCCAATGTCCAATTGGTAATTATCGGACTTCTTCTAATCTCTATCCTGATGGTATTGAACGTTAAAGGTGCGATTTTATTCGGTATCTTGGGAACAACTGTCGCTGGTATGCTGATGGGCGTAGTTGATTTCAGTGCATTGTCCAGTCCGGCAACGCCTTGGGTTCCTGATTTCACACAATTGAACTTCTTCCAATTTGACTGGGATGGTATCCTGCACACAGGTATTGTTTCAGCGATTGCAACTTTCACATTTGTAGAGTTGTTTGATACATTTGGTACACTTGTAGGTACGGCTCAACGCGCAGGTATTATGGATAACCCTGAAGAAGGTAATAGACGTGTAGGTAATGCAATGTTTGTCGATGCAGTTGCTGTAGCAGGTGGTGCGGCACTGGGTACTTCGACTACTACTGCTTTTGTAGAAAGCGCGGCAGGTGTTGCTGAAGGTGGACGTACAGGTCTTACAGCTGTAACAACTGGTGTATGTTTCTTGCTTGCATTGTTCCTTGCTCCAGTGGTTGCTCTTATTCCTGGATCTGCTACAGCCGCAGCATTGATCGTCGTAGGTGTGCTGATGGCACAATCAATCCGTCAAATCGATTTTCAAGATATGGTTGTTGCGATTCCAGCGTTCCTAACACTTGTAATCATGCCTTTCACTTATAATATCGCTAACGGTATTTCCTTTGGTATCGTAACTTATGTAATCCTTGCTTCTGTTGCTAACCTTGCGGGTAAGAAGAAATACGATATTCACTGGATGATGTGGGTACTTGCGATTCTGATCGTTCTCCGTTATGTATTCCTTGGTAGCGAGGGCTAACATATATACAGTATTTCTGAAATTCATCTCGGGCTCCTTCATTAATGAAGGGGCCGTTTTTTTTATTTTCGATTATGTATTCTCCTATTTAACTTGTTGGATGTTCTTCCTTTCCATCATCCAATATTTAGATTATATTGTTGAAGAGGTGATGAATGTTGTCCACAAGATTTAGCAATTGGTCTTCTTATTTTAAAAGTAATCCTTGGCCTCTCTTATTGTTTTTGCTGGGGGCTGTGATTCGCATTTTATACTTTGGTTCGATTCCAGGTGGCTTGAATCAGGATGAGGCATCTATAGGTTATGATGCTTACGCTATTCTTCATTATGGAATAGACCGCAATGGTATTCATTTACCTATTCACCTCATTGCATGGGGAAGCGGACAGAATGCACTTTATGCTTACTTATCAATGCCTTTCATATTATTGTTCGGACTCACACCAATGTCTGTACGTGCGGTTAGCTTAATCATGGGTCTACTGGGTATGCTCGTGTTCTATCTTCTTTCCAAAGAGCTATTTACTTCCAGAACTGCTGGTATTGTGGCGATGTTTTTTATCGCAATTAATCCTTGGCATATTATGATGTCAAGATGGGCACTGGAATCTAATTTATTCCCCACCCTGATTCTGTTCTCCGTTTATATGTTACTTAAATCATTTCAAATTCCGAAGTGGTCTTATGGCTTTACAATTATGCTTGCCCTTTCACTTTATGCTTATGGAACATCCTATTTTTTTGTGCCGATATTTGCTTTAGGTGCTGGAATTCTTCTATTCTATACAAGAGCGCTAAAGCTTCGGACCATTCTATGGAACTGTGCTCTGTTTATATTAATGGCACTCCCAATCTTCCTATTTATTATGATCAATCGATTGTCGCTAGAGGGGATTTCGACCCCATTGTTCTCAATTCCGAGATTGACAACGCCGCGTGTGGAACAGGTAACTTCTTTATTCGGAGGGCAACTATTACATACAGCATTAAGCAATTTCCGGGAATTTTTGAAGATATTCATTAGCGGATCTGATGGTTTGCCTTGGAATTCGATTTCACCATATGGATACGCGTATCCTGTTGCGTTACCCTTTGTACTTATAGGACTTATATTTATGTTAACGACAATACGGAACCGTGGTCGTGAACGGACGGGACTGCTCGTTATTTTACTTTGGCTGTTTGTGTCCGTTCTGATGACCTTTGTTACGAACGTAAACATTAATCGGATGAATGTGATTTTCTATCCAATCATTTTGCTGATTGTTGCAGGGTTTATGTGGTTAAGCAAGAAAGTAAAAGTATTAGGAATTTTGTCGGCTGTAACCTTTAGCTTATTTTTTGTACTATTCACTACAGTTTATTTCCGTGATTATCCTAAAGAGATAGGACCAGCTTTCTATGAATCTTTCGGTGAGGCTATACAATATGCTTCTGAAGAGAGTGCTGGGAACATCTACGTGACTGATAAAGTTAATATGCCTTATATTTATATGCTTTTTTATGAGCAGATCAATCCCCATGATTTCTTAGCAACCGTTAATTACTCTAATCCTGGAGGTGCATTTCAGCAGGTGTCTTCCTTTGGGAGATATAGATTTGGACATTCAAGCATAGCTCCGGGAGAGACAGCGGCATATATCTTGTGGAATGGTGATCCCATTCCTGCTGAAAGCGATAATTATTCGGTTAAACGCTTTGCCAACTATACTGTTGTGACCGCTAAGACTGGGGTAGTAGAGGGAATCCCGGAATTTATAAATGGAGGATTTGAAGAGGGGATATCAGGCTGGAGCTTCTCATCCGGTGCGGGTGTGGCGACCAATAATCCCTATAATGGAAGTTATCTGGCCTATCTTGATCCGGGATTTGACAAAACGATTACACAATCTATCAGAATAGCAGAACCTGGAGAATATAAGCTTGGTATAATGGTTAGTGCCGGTGGAGAAGAAGGAAGGGTTGGCATCCGAGTTAATGGCGTAGTGCGGGCGGAGGCTGAAATACCTGCTAGTGAGGTTTATCAAGAGCTTACACTTCCAATGGTATCTATCGGTGAGAATGAGCAAACTGAAATTTTTATTAAAGGCGGTAAAGGCTGGATTAATATAGACGAGGTGAGGTTGGAACGATGATCAAGAGTACACGTACGGCCGCAATGACTGTATTGATGCTGTTATTGTTTTTGCTTCCTGTAACAAGCATTTATGCAGACGGAAATCTATTGCAGAACCCTGGATTTGAGGAGGGAGGAGAAGATGCTCCTTCTAACTGGACTAAGGATATGTGGATTTCTGGAGACAACTCGGGCATACTTTCAATCCAATCGGACGAGGTTCACTCCGGTAGTAAAGCAGCAGTCATTGAGAATTTCGAGCCCAATCATTTGAAATGGGTGCAGACGATTAAGGCAACGCCGGACAGCTATTATAAAATCTCTGGATGGATCAAAGTAGTAAGTACCGCAGGCGAGGGAATGGGCGCCAATATACTTGCCGTTGGAGTAGGCGGGGGTTATCCCAGTGTAACCGATACAGCAGGAGAGTGGCAGTATCTTGAATACATAGGCCAGACAGGACCTAAGCAGAAAGAATTCGGCATAGGTGCAAGTTTGGGAGGTTACTCCAGCTTGATTCAAGGTAAAGCTTATTTTGATGATTTGTCTGTAGAAAAATTAGACGCTGCTCCCGAAGGGGCCAACGTCATTTCGCTGGATAGTGCTGCAGTTAGTCAGGATGCTGGTGGCAAAAAAGCGGATACCCCACATAAGGTATCTCCAACCAAGATGCTGCTGATCTCAGCGCTTTTCAGTGTATTTTTTGCAGTGCTTTATACAAAGGCATTCCGCAGTGAGAAGCTTATGAAGCAACCTGAGAATGTCTATTCCAAATGGCTGAGCATTGCCATCGGGGTTGCTTTTATCCTAAGGGTCTGGATTGGTCTGACTGCTCAAGGCTATCAGAACGATATGAATACCTTTATAGCTTGGGGCCAGCGTATGGTTGATTTAGGTCCAGGCAAGTTTTATGAAGAAGGGTATTTTGCCGATTATCCTCCTGGTTATTTGTACATTTTGTACATGCTTAGTCTTATTCGCGGTGTATTTGGCTTTGCGCATGGTTCGGGTGGAGAGAATCTGCTATTCAAACTGCCAGCGATTATTTCTGATTTGGTATTGGGTTACTTCATATATCAAATGTCCCGCAAAAAACTCGGCTCAGGGATCGCTTTTGGCTTAACGCTATTATTTCTGTTTAATCCGGCGGTGCTTGTTAATTCAGCGGCTTGGGGACAAGCGGATTCGTTCTTTTTGATTTTCCTGTTGCTCAGTATTCAGGGTGCTGCGAACAAAAAGTTTGTTCAATCCGCGATATTGTTTGCATTAGCAACATTAATTAAACCACAAGCGTTAATATTCACACCGGTATTATTGTTTGCTTTCTATCATCACCGTGCTTGGAAGCAGCTTGGATTTGGAGCTTTGTATGGATTAGGGATATTCGGATTGCTAGCAGCACCATTTTTCTGGAATAATGGTGGTTTAGTTGGTCTTATTAATCTGTATAAGAGTACGTTATCTTCCTATCCCTATTCTTCTGTGAATGCATTTAATCTATATGCACTGACTGACCCGATGTGGTCATCTCTTGACCTAACTTGGTTAGGTATTACTTACCGTGTATGGGGCTTCATATTTATTTTAGTGGCAGTAGCCATAGCAACCTTTTATTCTTTCAAAAAAGATCGCTTGGATCTATCCAAATCCTACTTTATCGGTATGGCGCTCATTGTAGTAGTCTTTGTGCTTGGAACCAAAATGCATGAACGCTATATGTTCCCTGCTGTGATTCTCTGTATGTTCACTTATATAGCAAGTCGGGATCGTAGGTTTTTATCCCTATTCCTTGGATTCAGCTTAACGCAGTATATCAATGTGGCTTATACGTTAACTCATCTAAATGCAGGTGTAAATCCAGGTGCAGATGGAATTGTTTTGGTCACTTCTATTGCTAACCTGTCATTATTGCTATACATGCTCTACATTGGTTACGACGTGTATGTTCGTGGGGGAGTAAAACCTCTTCCAGCACCACCAACACCTGAAGAAAAATATGAAGAAGACCTTAAAGTCGTCGAGCAAATAAGACCGCACCAGAAGGGAGGGAGACTTAAGCGATGAAGTTTAAGCGTATAGATTGGATATGTATTCTTGCCATTACTGCCGTATACGCGGCAATTGCTTTATATAATTTAGGTTCTACTAAATCTCCAGAGACCTTGTGGGAGCCAGCTGCCAGCGGTGAAAGCTTCTATGTAGATCTAGGACAGAGTAAACAATTGGAACGCGTGAATATCTTCGGTGGCGTAGGTACCGGGAAGTTTAAACTCGAATTCAGTGAATCCCCTGATGTGTGGAGTAGTCCGCTGGATGTAAGCGAGGATGTTGGGAATGTCTTCATCTGGAAAAGCCAACCTCTGAACGTTGCAGCAAGATACGTGAAGTTTACAGTTACATCTCCAGGGTTCACTTTAAATGAAATGGCCTTCTATGAGCAGGGAGGCGAAAGAGTACCTCTTCCTATTGCCGGTGTTACACCGGATGCTACTGCAGTCGCTAAAAGAGGAGAACCTGCCAATCTTTTTGACGAGCAGTCACTCATCCCTGAATATTCTAACTTTATGAATAGCACTTATTTTGACGAGATCTACCATGCACGGACAGCTTATGAATATACACACGGGATTGTGCCTTATGAGAACACCCATCCACCACTAGGGAAGCTATTGATCGCAGTAGGGATGGAACTGTTCGGAGTCAATCCTTTCGGCTGGCGTATTATCGGAACATTGTTCGGGATTGCCATGCTGCCTCTCATTTATGTAATGGCACTACGTCTCTTTAAAAAGAGCAAATACGCAGCACTTGCAGCTGGATTGTTCGCGCTGGATTTCATGCATTTCACACAAACAAGAATCTCTACGATCGATGTATACGGAGTATTCTTCATCATGTTAATGTTTTATTTCATGCAGCGATATTACACTATGAATTTCTTCAGGCAGCCCTTAAGAAAAACGCTAATTCCGTTGTTCTGGTCCGGGCTATTCTTCGGGATTGGTGTCGCCTCCAAGTGGATTGTATTGTACGGAGGAGCTGGGCTGGCCATTATGCTAGCGATCTCGCTCTTCGAGCGCTACAGAGAATACCAAGCATCGGGACGGTTGCTCGCGGAAGGGAAGATCAAAGATAAGGGACTGCTGGGTACCTGTCGCGAAGCCGTAAATTCGTTCTGGAAGAATACCATTATTACGCTAGCTAGTTGTGTTGCATTCTTCGTAATCATACCGGTCATTATTTATAGTTTATCTTTTGTTCCGGGTTTATCTGCATCCGCAGAGGGCTTTACTATAAAAGGCTTGATTGATTCCCAAAAGAACATGTACAACTATCACAGTCAGCTTGTAGCTACACATCCTTTTGCGTCCTCCTGGTGGCAATGGCCGTTTATGAAGAGACCCGTCTGGTTCTTCAGTGGCAGTGAGGGTTTGCCGCAAGGTCAGGTCAGCAGTATAGTGACTATGGGGAATCCGCTTATCTGGTGGACGGGTATTTTCGCAATGCTGGCAACGCTGTGGATTACACTGAAACGCAAAGATAAGACCCTTTATATGATCTGGATCGCCTTTTTCTCACAATATGTTCCGTGGATGCTTGTCCCAAGGGAAACCTTTATCTACCATTATTTTGCTATGGTGCCTTTTATGATTCTTGGTATTGTATATATAATGAAGTTGCTAGATAGCAAATATCCTGAGGCTCGTTATGTTAGTTATGTCTATGTGGCTGTTGCTTTACTACTCTTTGTCGCGTTCTACCCTGTCCTGTCAGGGATGCAGGTAAGCGGAGATTATGTGAAGAATATGTTGCGTTGGTTCCCATCTTGGGTTTTCTAAGATTTTTTAAAAATATTTATAACAATAAGTTTATGCTTACAGCGTTATTATGAAGTACAGAAAGATGTAACGCTCCATAAAGCTTTTAGGAGGAATAAAGGTGAAAGCCAGATATAGTGTAATTGTACCCATGTTCAATGAGGAGCAAGTAATTAGCGTTACTTACGAACGTTTGAAAAAAGTAATGGACGAATGCGGCGATACTTATGAGCTAGTCTTCGTTAATGACGGAAGTCGTGATCGTTCGGCCCAGATGATTCGGGAGATCAGTGATCGGGATGAATGCGTCAAGCTAATTGACTTCTCGCGTAATTTCGGACATCAGGTAGCGATTACAGCTGGTATGGACTATGCCGAAGGTCAAGCGGTTGTTGTTATTGACGCTGACCTTCAAGATCCACCGGAGGTCATTTTGCAAATGATCGAGAAGTGGAAAGAGGGCTATGACGTTGTGTATGCGAAGCGGCTGAAGCGCCGTGGAGAAACGATGTTCAAGAAGGTAACGGCTAAGATCTTTTATCGATTACTCAGCAGCATGACAAGTGTAGACATTCCCACGGACACAGGTGATTTTCGTCTTATTGATCGTAAGGTATGTGATGTCTTGCGAGGTCTCAAGGAAAAAAATCGGTATGTCAGAGGTTTAGTGAGCTGGGTCGGCTTCAAGCAGACAATGGTGGAATATGAGCGGGAAGAACGATTTGCAGGAGAAACTAAGTATCCTCTTAAGAAAATGATTCGTTTTGCGCTGGATGGGATCACTTCCTTTTCGCATAAGCCACTTAAGATTGCTACGTATGTCGGATTCTTTCTTTCCTTCACCAGCTTTCTCTATTTATTCTTCGTATTGTTTCAAAGAATCTTTTTCACCTCATGGACGGTTCCAGGTTGGGCTTCCATTGTAGGGGTCAATTTGCTCTTTAACGGTATCGTTCTGATGCTGCTAGGTGTAATCGGTGAGTATATTGGACGGATTTATGACGAGTCTAAGGATAGACCGTTGTATATTGTCAGTGAGACCATAGGATATCGTAACGAAGAAGAAGTGGATCGCCGGAAGGATTACAAAGATGTCAGATAAGAACTTTCGGACTGCTTTCATACAGTTTCTCAAATTTAATGCTGTAGGTCTGGTAAATACCCTCATTGATTTCGTAATCTTCACATTACTGAACTCACTTGGGATGGTATATGCGTTGGCACAGGTGATTTCTTATAGTGCAGGGACAGCGAACAGCTTTATTTTGAATAAAAAAGTAACCTTCAAGGATCGTGATCGTGGCAATAAAGAGGGTTTTGATAAGACGCAGTTGCTGAAGTTTATCGTACTGAATCTGGTAGTACTCGGAATATCGCTGTTGCTAATGCATCTGTTGACGGACAAACTAGGCATTCAAGTGTTGATCTCTAAGGTATTAGTAACGTTTGTGACGGTGATCATTAACTTCTTCGGAAGTCGTAAATGGGTATTCTAAAGTTCAGTAGAACAATCTACGGAGGTGAAAATCATACGTAAATTCTCGTATGTGCTTATACTGGCTGGGATCCTTATCATGCTCTATCCAAAAGCTAACGAATGGTATAACGACTGGCAGCAGGATAAGCTATTAGAATCAGCTGAACTGAGCACCAGTGAAAATACTCCACCACCTGATCTGAAGAGCAGATATGCCGAGGTCACTCAGCTACTAGCGGAGGAATCAGCTCTAGATGCACAAGCACAGCCGCAAGAAACAGAAAAGCCGGAACCGGAAATTGAAGTGGGTGGCAAAGTTATCGCATTAATTGAGATCGATAAGATCGATCTAAAGCTGCCTGTATTAGAAGGGGCTACTAAAGCGAATATGAAGCATGCCGCGGCCCATATGAAAGAAACGACGCCAATTGGAGAAATAGGAAACGCCGCAATAGCAGCACATAGGGCTAGAACTACGGGGAGATTGTTTAACAGGTTGAATGAGGTTGTGATTGGGGATACGATTACGGTAAAGACTAGCGATCAGACTTATAATTACGAGGTTTATGATATTTCCGTTGTACTTCCTAGTGATGTGTCTGTTCTTGACGGGAATAACAAGGATAAAATTCTTACTTTAATTACGTGTGACCCATTAGTAGATCCTACACATCGCTTGATTGTTCATGCCAA